>JAFYUX010000046.1 GCA_017549385.1 Bacillota bacterium | reverse complement strand
AGGGCGTTTCATTCATGGAAGACCAGGCTGGCTGGCACGGCAAGGCTCCAAATGACGATCAGGCTAAGCAGGCAGTTGAAGAACTTGGAGGTGAATGGTAATGGCAGAAAAGATCTCAACACGTCAGGCGTACGGTGACGCTTTAGTAGAACTCGGCAAGAAAAATCCTGATATCGTAGTTATGGATGCTGACCTTTCCAAGTCAACTATGACAGCTGGTTTCAAGAACGCTTATCCAGAAAGATTCTTTAACGCGGGTATCGCAGAAGCAAACATGATGGGTATGGCTGCTGGTCTCGCACTTTCAGGCAAGACTGTATTTGCCAGCACATTTGCAATGTTCGCTGCTGGTAGAGCATACGAAATCATCAGAAACTCAATCGGTTATCCAAACGTAAACGTAAAGGTTTGCGCTACACATGCAGGTATCACAGTAGGCGAAGACGGTGCCAGCCATCAGTGTATCGAGGACTTAGCTCTCATGAGAGTTATCCCTGGCATGACAGTAATCCACCCTGCTGACGCTACTTCTACAGCAAAGCTCTTAGAACAGGTTGCTGCAGAAAACGGTCCTGCTTATGTAAGACTTGGCAGACTCAATATTCCTGTAATCTACGACGACTCCGCCGACATCCAGTTAGGTAAGGGTAATGTTGTAAGAGAAGGTTCTGACCACACAATCATCGCTTGCGGTCTCATGGTAAACGAAGCTCAGATTGCTGCAGAAGAACTTGAAAAGGAAGGCATCAGCGTTCGTATCATCGATATGCACACAATCAAGCCTATCGACGAAGAAATCATCATCAAGGCTGCTCAGGAAACAAAGAGCATCATCACAGCAGAAGAACATTCTGTTATCGGCGGTCTCGGTTCTGCAGTAGCAGAAGTAGTAACAGCTAAGTGCCCTACAAAGATTACTATGGTAGGTGTTAAGGACAGATTTGGTCAGTCTGGTAAGCCTGCTCAGCTCATGGAAGAGTACAATATCACTGCTGCTGATATCGTTAAGGCGGTTAAGGAAGCTGATAAATAAAAAAGAAACATTATGCGCCGGCAGAAATGCCGGCGCTTTTATATTATCGGGGTGAATTGGTTCCGATATGAGCTAGTGCTGCGTCGCTGCTCAGATTACAAATCGCTCACATACTTTGGGAAAAAGCCTTTGTCTTGCTTCGCGCGCAAAGTTCTTTTTACACCAAAGTATTTGTTCGCTCATTGTATCTTCCCTACGCGACTCCGCAATGCTCATCTCGAAACCAATTCACTCCCTTTAAAAAATCGCCTTTTTACCGTCACAGGTAAGCTTTTTTATTTATCAGCCTAATCCCCCTTTAAAATCAGCAGATTGATATTAGGAGTACTCTGACCGGAATTGGAATAATATTATGGTAGAGAGGTGAGGTAATAGGATCATAGCGACTTGGAGCCCGAAGGGCGACGGAGCTAGGAGCCTATTACCTCACCTCTCTTTATTTAGTATTCATATCCCCGGTCAGAGGCTCATACAATTTCTTAGAATTATATAAGGAGGATTAGTGATATGAAAAAGCCGTCATTTGGGGGAGGCAGTGAGAGTAATAAGCGGACCCGCATTCTGCAGCTTCTGGTTATTGTAGCCGGAATCGTTGCAATTATAGTTGGCCTGAAGATAACAGGCGGAAGCGATTCCGATGTCAACTTTACTCAGCTGACTGAAGAGTCTGTTCCTCAGCAGATTTCAAGTCAGATTGTGCCGGAATACAGAGATATGGAAAGAGCCCTGGCATGCATGGTAGACGACAAAGTTTACGTGCTGGCTACACGAGGAGAAAAGCCTACCACAGGATACGACATTGAGATCGACAATATGGAAGTAAAAGAAGAAGATGGAAAAACTACGCTGACTGTAAATGTTCTCTTTACAGATCCTCAGGCGGGAGCGTCTCTCACACAGGAGACAACATATCCATATGTGGTGGCGGAAACCGACATTACAAAGCTACCGGATAAGATAGATATGAAGATTCAGTACAAAGAGTAATGGAAATATCTGCTGAAATAAAGTATCATGAATAGTAGAGCAAAAAGGGGCTGCTACGCAGCCTCTAATTTTGTGTGTCTGCAAAATTGTGATGGCGGAGCCATCGGGTAGAAAAGTTGAAAAAGTGAAAACATTTATTGGAGAATTATAATGGAATTAAAGCAGCATTATCAGATAGAAATTTTTGATGTAAGTACTTCAGGCGAAGGTATCGGTCGTGTTGAAGGCGTTGTTACATTTGTGCCGGGTCTTATTCCTGGTGATGTGGCTACAGTTGAAATTACAGAAGTAAAGAAAAATCTTGCAAAGGGTAAGATCGTGAGCATTGATAATCCTTCTGCTGACCGTTGCGAAGCACCTTGTCCATACTTTGAAAAGTGCGGCGGCTGTACGCTTCAGAATATGAGTTACGAAGCTCAGCTCCGTCTCAAGGACAAGCAGCTCAAGGACAAACTCGACCGTATATACGGTGGCGAAGCTCCAGAAATCGAACCTATTATCGGTATGGATGATCCATGGCATTACAGAAACAAGGGTGTATTTAGCGTATATGCAGGCAAAGCTATCGTAAACAAGGATGGCAGTGTTAGAAATGCAGAACGTCCACGTGTAGGTTTCTTTGATGGCAAGGGCCGCAATATCGTAGAAGCAAAAGAATGTCTCATCCAGTCAGGCCCAGCTATGGCAGCTGCAGAAGCTCTCAGGGAGTATATCAAGCAGACCGGTTTTACAATTTATGACGAAAAGACAAAGAAGGGCCGTCTCAGACAGATGATCGTACGTAGCGGTTTTGAAAGCCGTGAAGTTATGGTTGTTCTCGTTGTTAACGGGAAAAAGGTTCCAAAGCCTGAGCTTCTTGCAGATCTCATGTTCTCTGCCATCGATACACTCAACGACGAAGTAGAAGCACGCTACAACGAAACTGGTGTGCCAGAAGAATGGTATGAGCTCAAGAGCTTAATCATCAACCACAACAGCAATAGAAATCTCGGCGAAATCAGCACAGCGACAGAAGTTATCTATGGCGCACCGGTTATCAAGGACTGGGCAGCTGGTCTCGAGTTTGAAATTTCAGCACTGTCTTTCTATCAGGTAAACCCTGTTCAGATGGACAAGCTTTATGCTACAGTTCTCGAGTTTGCTGATCTCAAGGGTGACGAAACAGTATTTGACCTCTACTGTGGTGTAGGTACAATCGGTCTCTATTGCGCAAGCAAGGCAAAGTACGTTTGGGGTATCGAGTCAGTAAAGAGTGCGGTTATCGATGCCAACAGAAACGCAGTAATCAACGGTCTTGTAAACATTCAGTTTATCAACGGCAAGGCCGAAGAAAAGATTTTTGAATTAGAAGAAAAAGAAATCATCCCTGATCTCGTAATCATGGATCCGCCACGTGCAGGCTGCAAACCAGAACTTCTGGAAGCAGTTCTCAAAGCATCACCAGAAAAAATCGTTTACGTATCCTGCGATGCCGGTACTCTTACACGTGATCTTAAGATTCTTGCAGGCGAAGACTCCGTCTACAAGATTAACCGTATCCGTCAGGTTGACCAGTTCTGTCATTCTACACATACAGAAACAGTGGTACTTCTGACAAAGAAATAAAACCGATTGGGGGAGGGATTAAATATGAAAACATTATGTTTATATTACACAAGAACAGATACAACTAGATTAGCTATGGAAAGAGTAGCTAAAGTTTTAGGTGCGGATCTTGCAGAATACACAGACGGCAAGGACAGAAGCGGTGCTATTGGATATCTTGGAGCGTGCGTCGCATCTTTTAAAAAGTCTTTTCCAGAAGTATCTGTAAGAGAAGATGTGCAGCTCAGTGCGTATGACAGAGTAATCATCGGTATGCCTGTATGGGTAGAAGGACCTTGTGTTGTTGGTAGAGCTTTTATTAACCAGTTTAAGGACAGCTTACCTGCTGAAGTATATTATGTTGTAACTCATATGGGTAATGCCGGTTATGATGCAAAGATTAAAGCTATGGACAATATTCTCGGTAGAGAAGCATCTGGTTATGTTTCTATTAAGACAAAGAATAATGCTTATCTTAAAGATGCAGAAGCTTTTGCAAACGGGATTAAAAAGTAGGCGCAGGGAAATTTATGAAGAAACTTTTTATTGTTTTATTACTGATGATGCTTTTAGCATCTTGTGGGCAAAACAATGTGAAAGATATAGATTACAGTGAGTATTTATTCACTGATGTAAGCTGGACAAGAGATGGTGATCATGATTCTGAAACGATTAGATTTACATCAGATGGAGATTTTAGTTATTCCTGTGGATGCGGAAACCCAGTAAATGACGCAGATTTATGCGAAGGTTACACGTACAATGATAAAACTAAAGAAATTCACTTGGAGTGTATTGAAACAACAGATGAAATGATTACAGACATTAAAATCATTAAGGTATCTGAGGATATTTTGGAATTGGATTTTAATGGCGATATAAGAAGGTTTGAAAAAGAGAATTAATATAACACAGGTGGATAGGAAACAAAGGTAAAAATGAAACTTATTATACACGACCTTACAGAAGAACAACTGAAAAGCAGCGGGCTTGATACATTGCCTGCTGATACATACAGATTTGTAAACAGTCTGGAAATCGACCGATACTGCATCGGTTGTTTCGGTTGCTGGCTCAAGACGCCAGGTCGTTGCATCATAACAGACCGTTTCCAGCAAATGGGCGAGCTTATCGCGCAGGTGGACGAGGTTGTTATTATCGCAAAAGAGACATTTGGCAGCTACAGTTCTTCTGTTAAAAATGTCCTTGATCGTTCTATATCATACGTTGAGCCATTTTTTGAAATCAGAAATGGCGAGATGCACCACAAAGAACGTTATATCAAGCCCCTGATGTTTTCTGCTGTATTTTACGGAGCAGATATCACAGAAGCTGAAGAGGAAACCTCCCGCAGACTTGTACAGGCAAATGCTGTAAACCTTAATGGTACTATCGGCTTTGTAAAGTTTATGGAGTCTCCGGATATGGTAAAGGAGGTTCTGGCATGATTTACATGATCAACTGCAGCTACAAAGGCAGAACTTCCAACAGCAGATATTTTCTCGGTCTTCTGGAAAAGGAAATTAAAAAGTATTCTGACACAGAATGTGTCGTAAAGAATATCAAAAATATTATCGTTAGAGGATTCGATGATTTTGTTGAAGATATAAAAGGGGCAGAAGCTCTCGTTATCGGTGCGCCACTTTATGTAGACGGTTTACCGGCTCAGGTTGTAAAGCTTCTTGAGATGATTATGGAAAGATGCGCAGACGAGTTTCCAGCGATTCCAGTATATGTAGTATCAAATCTGGGATTTTACGAACCACAGCAGATTAGACCTCTCTTTGATATCGTAAAAAACTGGTGTGATAAGATAGGTACTGTTTATGGTGGCGGTATTGCCGTTGGAGCTGGTCCTATGGTGCGTATTATTCAGGAAAAATCATTACCGGCAGTGCTTTACAGAAAAGTAGACCAGGATTTCTCTAAACTGGCTAAAGCTGTTGAGCAAGGTCAGGCTGTAGAAAACATTTATTGCAGTTCAGCTGTACCTAGAGGGGTATATCTGAAGTACGCTCACAAGATGTTTAATAAAGCTCTTAGAGAAAATAAATAATATTTGTGAATTTATTAAAGTTAAGAAGCTGATTCTGAAATCGACGGACGTTGTTTCAGATATGTGTTATGAAAATTTTAGGAAAGGAGGACAATGCTATGAATATGGCTGTAGTGTATGGAATTATTGCTTTATGTTCAATACTTCTGCTGGCGGGATACAGTTTTTTCATAAAAGAAAAAGATATGTGGCTTATGCTGCTGTTTGTATCGGTATTTATCGTTAATACCGGATATCTGGCGTTGTCTGTCTCCAAGAGTCTGAGCGGAGCTCTGATGGCCAACAGAATTTCATATTTTGGTTCGGTATTCTTACCGTTGTGCATGTTTATGTCCATCGTTGGAGTGTGCCGGACAAAGATAAAAAAGTGGATCACAGGCTTGATGGTTTTCGTGAGTTTTACAGTTTTTCTGCTGGCTGCCAGCCCGGGATATCTCAACATCTACTATAGTGATGTTTCACTGATATTTGTAAATGGAATGGCAAAACTGGAAAAAGTTTATGGACCGTTACATTTTATTTATCTTGTATATCTTGTGACTTATTTTGGTGCCATGCTGGCCACTATACTCATCGCCAGAGCAAGAAAAAATCCTGTACCTTATAAGCATGCAGCATTGCTTCTTATTATCGTATTCCTCAATATAGGCATATGGGGAATAGAACAGATGATTTATTCTGATTTTGAGTTCCTGTCTGTATCATACATAGTCAGCGAGTTGCTGATGTTGATGTTATATAGTGTAATTCAGGAGTATCAGAAACTTGCAAAGATAGACAGTAATATTGATGTCATGATAGAATCATCAGAAGATTATGATATTGTGGTAGAGCCACACAATGATGTAGTGGAGAAAGTCGACGCTGATTCTGACAAAGATATAGAGGTTATTGCAAAACAGCATTATAAAGTTAAGCCTGATGCTGTAGATCCAAAACGCATCGAAGAAATTATGAAAAGCTGGGATGCAATCTCTATGCTTACTGCCAGAGAGACAGACGTTCTTAAATGTCTCCTGGAAAACAGAAAGAGAAAAGATATTGCAGACTATCTGTTTGTAACAGAACATACTGTAAAAAAACATACGTCCAATATCTTCTCAAAATTACAGGTGACAAACAGACGAGAACTTTACGAAAAAGCAGATAAAGAAACGTTTAAGGGGTGATTTTTCAAAAATTACCCCTTTTTGAATGGGAAATATAGGGTAGGGCTACTGTGTAATCATGGGATAAGTGAAATAATATACATATCCCGTATATAACGGGTAAGGCGCAAAAAGGAAAACGATTTGTTTTCCTATCGATGTTTTTCGTAAGGAGTCCGTATGAGTATATTTGGATTTTTCGGAGAGAAGATGCGAAATAGATTCATAAAGGAGCGAGCACAGAGCCCGAGTTTGTTTGGTAAAGATGATGACACTTCTGGTTATGCAGTTACATTCAGATGTAGTGGTGGCAAAAGTGTTAAAGCTGAACTTTGTGTTTTCTGTATAAACATGGAAGACATAACAGGAAGGGTTAAATGTACGCATTACGATAAATATCAAGATGGATGCTGTGAAAGGTTTCAGGTCGTAGACGATCAAACGGAACGATTGGCGGAATTGTTGAATTTAGATTAAGGGTTTATAAATAAAACAAATAGCAGATAACTTTCGCAGCTAAAGAAAAAGAGCTGATGCATGTGGGGCATCAGCTCTTTTTTTATTTTGATGTCAAAAATTTTGATGTCAAATTTACTCGAGTTCAAAAGCACCAGTGTAAAGCTGGTAGTACTGACCGCCTTCTGCGATAAGCTGTTCGTGAGAACCTCTTTCGATGATCTTACCCTGGTCGAGAACCATGATAACATCAGAGTTTCTAACAGTAGAGAGACGGTGAGCGATAACAAATACCGTACGGCCTTCCATGAGTTTATCCATACCGCGCTGAACGATCTGTTCTGTACGAGTATCGATAGAAGATGTAGCTTCGTCAAGGATCATAACTGGAGGATTTGCAACGGCAGCTCTCGCGATAGAAATCAGCTGACGCTGACCCTGAGAGAGGTTTTCGCCGTTGTTTTCCAGCATAGTGTTGTAGCTGTCTGGAAGTCTTGTGATAAAGTCGTCTGCACCAGCAAGCTTTGCAGCCTGGATACATTCGTCATCAGTAGCATCCAGTTTACCATAGCGGATATTGTCCATTACAGTACCTGTAAACAGGTTTGTATCCTGAAGTACGAGGCCCAGAGAACGTCTGAGATCTGACTTATGGATAGTCTTTACATTTATGCCGTCATACAGAATCTGACCGTCGTTGATATCATAAAATCTGTTGAGCAGGTTTGTGATAGTCGTCTTGCCGGCACCTGTAGCACCTACAAAAGCAACCTTCTGACCAGGCTCAGCATAGAGGGTGATATCGTGGAGAACTGTCTTTTCAGGTGTGTAACCGAAATCTACGTTGTTTAATCTTACGTCGCCCTGGAGACGAACATAAACAAATGTACCGTCAGTCTGAGGCACTTTCCATGCCCATTTGCCAGTGCGGTGTTCTGATTCTGTGATATTGCCATCAGCATCTTCTGTGATGTTTACCAGTGTAACTGTACCTTCGTCTGATTCTGGTTCTGCATCGAGAAGTGAGAAGATACGAGCTGCAGCTGCCATGGCCATAGCCAGTGAGTTGATGTGCTGTGTAATCTGGTTTACGTTACCGCAGAACTGTCTGGACATATTGAGGAACGGAATCATTACGTCAATTGTCAGTACGCCGATAGAGCCGGCAATGATTGCAGATACTGCGATATTTGGGATCTTTGTGATGATGATAAGACCGCCGAAAAGTGCTACCAGAACATAGAGGATATTACCGATATTGCCTATAATCGGACCCAGAAGATTTGCGTAAGCGTTAGCTTTCATGCTGTCAGCACAGAGTTCTTCGTTTAATTTGTCGAATTCTTCGAGACACTTGTCTTCGTGGTTGAATACCTTGATAACCTTCTGGCCAGACATCATTTCCTGTACAAAGCCTTCGGCTTTACCGATGGAATTCTGCTGCTTCATGAAGTACTTTGCAGAACCGCCGCCTACTTTCTTTGTAACAAAGAACATGGCTGCAATACCGAAAAGAACTACGAGAGTAAGCCAGATGCTGTAGTAAACCATGATGCAGAATACACTTATAAGGAGTATGCCGCACTGGAGAGCGGACGGTAACGCCTGCATAACCAGCATACGGAGAGCATCGATATCGTTTGTGTATCGGCTCATGATGTCGCCGTGCTTGTTTGTGTCGAAATATCTCAACGGAAGTGACTGCATCTTGTCAAAGAGCATGAGACGGATTCTGTTGAGGAAGTCCTGACCTAGGAAGGCCATAATCTGAGTCTGTAATGTTGTAGTAGCCAGAGAGATTACGTAAAGGACAACCAGGATGATAACCTTTGGCATGATTACCTTTGAAGCTGCAGCCCAGTCACCAGTCATGTACCATTCTGAGATATCAGCAAAAATCTTCTGCTGGAAGATTGCAGGAACCGCTGCTGTGATAGCAGAGAAAACGATACATACGATAATGATAGGAATCAGCACAGGATAGAACTTGATGAGATATCCAAGGATACGCTTGATATTTTTCATACCCATGCCAGGTGGCATCTTTGGAGGCATTCCCTTTGGTCCGCCAGGACCCTTGCCGTGAGGCATGCCTTTTGGAGGTTTTTTATTCATCAAAATCACCTCCCTGAGTCTGCTGCTGATTGATTTCGCGGTAGATATCACTGCTTGCCATGAGTTCTGAATGAGTACCCACTGCAACCACGTGACCGTTATCTAAAACGATGATCATGTCAGCATCCTGAATAGAGGAGATACGCTGAGCGATGATGATCTTTGTTGTTTCTGGGATGAACTCCTTGAAGCCCTGTCTGATAAATGAATCAGTCTTTGTATCTACAGCGCTTGTAGAGTCGTCCAGGATAAGGATCTTTGGCTTTTTAAGGAGTGCTCTTGCGATACAGAGTCTCTGTTTCTGGCCACCGGATACGTTTGTACCGCCCTGTTCGATGTATGTGTCGTAACCTTCAGGGAATGAAGATACAAAATCGTGAGCCTGTGCCAGCTTGCATGCCTCTATGAGTTCCTCGTCAGTTGCGTTTTCGTTACCCCAGCGGAGGTTTTCCTTGATTGTGCCTGAGAAAAGCTGGTTTTTCTGGAGCACCATTGCAACCTGGTCACGGAGTGAAGCAATGTCGTACTGTCTTACGTCGACTCCGCCGACACGAACCGCGCCTTCTGTAACGTCATAGAGTCGCGGAATAAGCTGAACCAGAGATGATTTGCTGGAACCGGTACCACCGATAATACCAACTGTCATGCCTGATTCGATCTTGAGATTTACATCTGAGAGTGCGTAAGCGTGAGAATTTTCTGAATATTTGAAGTTTACATCCTGGAATTCGATAGAACCATCCTTAACATCCATAACAGGATTTTCCGGATTTTTCATAGATGGCTCTGCGATGAGAACTTCGTTGATACGTTTCATTGATTCTAAGGAAATCGTAAGGATAACGTAGATAAATGAAAGCATCATGAGGGACATCAGAGTCTGCATACCATAAGTCAGCATTGCGGACATTTGGCCAACATCCAGGCTGGCGCCTCTGCTGTTGATAATCATAGTTGAGCCTACAACCAGAACAAAGATAACGTTGAAGCTGATGCAGAACTGCATGATAGGCGTGTTGAACGCGATGATTCTGTCTGCTCTTGTGAAATCCACTCTGATATCATTTGCGGCTTTGAAGATCTTTTTCTTTTCGTATTCTTCTCTTGCAAAACCCTTTACAACTCTCATACCACGGATATTTTCTTCGATGGCTTCGTTGAGTTTGTCATACTTTTTGAAAACTCTGCGTAATGCAGGCATTGCTTTTCTTGCAATGGTAATGAGCCCGATGAATAAAACAGGAACGATAACAACGAATGTCAGTGCAAGGGCTCCGCCCATGATATATGCCATAATGATGGAGAACATCAGCATAAGTGGTGAACGTACCGCTGTACGAATAACCATCATGTATGACATCTGTACATTGTTGATGTCTGTAGTGAGACGCGTTACAAGAGATGATGTAGAAAATGTGTCGATGTTTTCAAATGAAAAAGCCTGTACCTTTGTGAAAATCTCCCGGCGCAGGTTTTTTGCAAAGCCCGTTGCTGCCTTTGCACAGGTGACAGCGGCAACACCACCGCAGGCCAGTGATACCATGGCCATGAGGAGCAGTGAAAGACCTGTTATCAGAAGTACCTTCATCTCAATGGCAAGTTTCATCTGATTTACCAGATTGGCCGTAATAAACGGAATGAGGCATTCGATGATAACTTCCCCGATTATGAAAATGAAAGTGAGAATTGTTGGTCTTTTATACTCTCGGACACATGATAAAAGATTTTTTAGCATGTATATTTTCCCCCTTTCGTAATATCAAAAAAGATTGACTCTAACACTTAGAGCCAATCCTTATTTTACTATTTTTTATACAATTTTGCCTGAATCTTTTAAAAGTTTTGTCAAATTGTTCTTTTAAAATACAGTCTATAACTGGATGCCGTACTCAGCGAGACCTTCCTTGTACTTTGGATTGCCGCCGTGACCGAGGAATCGGAACCATCCTGCGATATCATGGATATCAGTCTTTTCTCTCATGTCTTCTCTGCCGTCCTCTTCGTCGTAACCTAAGAATTCGTCAAAGTAAGAACCTGCCTTGTAAGCAGCAACATATGGGCTTGCTAAATACCAGAAGCAGTAGTGGAGTGGCTTTTCGCCTTCGAGATCAGTGCAGTCAGCGATGATGATGCATTCTTCTGGTGCAACAGCTGACATATATCTGCAGAATGCAGAAGTCTGTAATTCGTTTGCAGACCATTCAGAATCTTCGTCTAAGATAAACTGGTTAGTTTCGTTTTCTGAGATTGTTTCAATCGGGAGATCAAAACCGATATCTGCTGGATCGAGTTCTGCTAATCTGCTCCAAACAGAAGGATCTTTTACGATAATGTTTATTCTTGCTGAGTTCT
>JAFYUX010000045.1 GCA_017549385.1 Bacillota bacterium | reverse complement strand
GTAGAAGATAATCCATTTATGGCTGGTGCCTTCCACGGTGTTGGCGAAGCTGACACAGTTATCAATGTTGGCGTATCTGGTCCTGGTGTAGTAAAGGTTGCTTTAGAAGCATGCAAGGGTCAGCCTTTCGACGTTGTAGCTGACACTATCAAAAAGGCGGCATTTAAGGTAACTCGTATGGGTATGCTTGTAGCAGAAGAAGCATCAAAGAGACTCAATATGCCATTTGGTATCGTTGACCTTTCACTGGCTCCAACTCCTGCCGTAGGCGACAGTATTGCCCGTGTTCTCGAAGAGATCGGTCTTGAAGCTTGTGGTGCTCCAGGTACAACTGCTGCACTTGCCATGCTCAATGACGCAGTAAAGAAGGGCGGCGTAATGGCGTCTTCACATGTTGGTGGTCTTTCTGGCGCATTCATTCCAGTATCAGAAGACGAAGGTATGATCGCTGCTGCTGTTAGCGGTGCTCTTACATTAGAAAAGTTAGAAGCTATGACTTGCGTATGCTCTGTAGGTCTCGATATGATCGCTGTACCTGGCACAACAAGCGCTTCTACTATTTCTGGTATTATTGCTGACGAATCTGCTATCGGCGTTATCAACAACAAGACTACTGCAGTAAGAATCATCCCTGTAATCGGCAAGGATGTAGGTGAACAGATCGAACTTGGCGGTCTTCTCGGTACTGCTCCAGTAATGCCTGTAAGCAAGTTCTCTTGTGATGATTTTGTTGCTAGAGGCGGCAGAATTCCAGCACCAATTCATTCAATGAAGAACTAGTATAGAAATTTTGATGATAACATTTAGATACATCCTTGTATCAGATGTTATCATCTTATTTTTTGCTTAAAAATTAAATTGATTAGAAAAATATTGTGTGCTATAATATTTAGCGGAAATTTCATCGATGTTTATATAAAGGAGAAAAAATAATGGGTAGACATGGTACTATTGCAGTTAGAAAAGCTGCACAGGATGCCAAGAGAGGCGCTCTCTTTACAAAGTATGCAAGAGTAATCACTATCGCTGCTAAGGCTGGTGGCGATCCAGAATATAACGTTTCACTCAAGCACGCAATCGACAGAGCAAAGAGCATCAATATGCCAAACGACAAGATCACTAATGCCATCAAAAAGGGTACAGGTGAACTCGCTGGCGATCAGTTAGTTGAAGGTTCTTTCGAAGGTTACGGTGCTGGTGGTGTTGCTGTTATCGTAGACGTTCTTACAGATAACAACAACAGAACAACTGCTGCTATCAAGCACGCTTTCGACAAGTACAACGGTAACCTCGGCAAGCCAGGTTGCGTATCTTACATGTTCGAAAGAAAGGGTCTCATCATCATCGAAAAGACTGATGAAGTTGATGAAGATGAACTCATGATGGCTGGTATGGATGCTGGCATGGAAGACATGGTAGTAGAAGAAGACTGCTTCGAAATCTATACATCAGTAGAAGATTTCAACGCTGTAAGAGAATCACTCAGTGGCGCTGGTTACGAATTCGTAGAAGCTGATATCGAATACTTACCATCAATGGAATCTACTCCAGACGAAGACGCTATCAAGAACTTAAAGAAGATGATTGATCTCCTCGAAGACAATGATGACGTTCAGAAGGTTTACACAAACTGTGCTGTAGATCTCCACGCATAAGATTTAAAAATTACAAACATGTTAACTGCAGTTCCTACATGGAACTGCAGTTTTTTTATGCAAAAAATTGGGACAAGTATATAAATATTTAATAGTTGCTGATTGTATAAAAATATTGTATTCAATAAATTATGGATTATAATTTAGTTAGAGATAGTGTAAAATATAGCTATCCTGGGGTGTACGTTATGGCCATGTAATTTAACCTACATTACGTTCACGGGAATCTGAGTTATGCAGATGGGAGCCATGCCTCTACGAGAGGAAGACCAAAATTTGCTACAGGATACCCACCTATCTGAGGATAGGTGTGAATTAGTGGTCAGACGGCATTTTGGGATATTTTTTTGAAATAATTCATATTATTTTACTTATTTTGATTATTTGATTATTAAAATGTATGTGATTGTGTCGGATTATTAAAGTGAATGTGATTGTGTCTTAGTATTATAGTATTAAGCGTAGAAAAAGGAGAACACAGACATGGGATTCAAAAGTGACATTGAAATTGCTCAGGAGGCGGAACTCAGACCTATTACTGAGATCGCAGAAGCTGTAGGGGTAGACGAAAAGTATCTCGAACTTTACGGCAAGACAAAGGCTAAGGTTGACTACAATATCCTTAACGACCTTAAAGACACTCCTAACGGCAAGCTGATCCTGGTTACAGCTATCAATCCGACACCTGCAGGTGAAGGCAAGACTACTACTGCAGTTGGTATCGGTGATGCGCTTAAAAAATTAAACAAAAAGACAGTACTCGCATTAAGAGAACCATCATTAGGACCTGTATTTGGCGTTAAGGGTGGTGCAGCAGGTGGCGGTTATGCTCAGGTTATCCCAATGGAAGACATCAACCTCCATTTCACAGGCGATATTCACGCAGTAACAACTGCAAACAACCTCATCGCAGCGCTCCTGGACAACCATATCCAGCAGGGTAACAGCCTCGGTATCGACGTAAAGCGTATCGTATGGAAGAGATGTCTCGACATGAATGACAGACAGCTCAGATTCATTGTTAATGGCCTTGGCGGCAAGATGAACGGCGTTCCTAGAGAAGACGGCTTTGATATTTCTGTAGCATCAGAAATCATGGCTATCCTCTGTCTCGCAAACGATATCGACGATTTAAAGGCTAGAGTAGCTCGTATTATCGTTGCGTACAACTTCAAGGGCGAACCTGTAACAGCTGGCGATATCAAGGCAGCAGGTGCTGTTGCAGCTCTCATGAAGGACGCTCTCAAGCCAAACCTCGTACAGACTCTCGAACACACTCCAGCATTTGTACACGGTGGTCCTTTCGCAAACATTGCTCACGGCTGTAACTCAGTAATGGCTACAAAGATTGCCCTCAAGCTCGGCGAATACGTAGTAACAGAAGCTGGTTTCGGTGGTGATTTAGGTGCAGAAAAGTTCTTAGACATCAAGTGCAGACAGTCTGGTCTCAGACCTGACGCTGTAGTTGTAGTTGCAACTGCAAGAGCTCTCAAGCTCCACGGTGGTGTTCCAAAGGCTGATCTTAACACAGAAAATATTCCAGCACTTGAAGCAGGTATCGAAAACCTCATGAAGCACGTTGAAAACATGAAAAATGTTTATGGTCTTCCTACAGTAGTTGCTATCAATAAGTTCCCTACAGATACAGAAGCTGAAGTTAAAAAGATCGAAGAAAAGTGTCTCGAACTTGGTGTAAACGTAAAGCTCTCAGAAGTATGGGCTAAGGGCGGCGAAGGCGGCATCGAAGTAGCAAAGGAAATCATCAGACTCACAGAAGAAGAAACTCCAAACTTCCAGTTCTGCTATGATGAGTCTCTTTCTATCAGAGAAAAAATCGAAGCAATCGCTAAAAACATTTACGGTGCAGACGGAGTAGACTTTATCGGTAAGGCAAACGCAGATATCGATACTATCGAGTCTCTCGGTATTCCAAACCTTCCAGTATGTATTGCAAAGACTCAGTACTCACTCTCTGACGATCCAAAGAAACTCGGTCGTCCTACAGGCTTCCGTATCAGCATTAGAAACGCAAAGATTTCAGCTGGCGCAGGCTTCGTAGTAGCTCTCGCAGGCGATATTATGACTATGCCAGGTCTCCCTAAGGTACCGGCAGCAGAAGGTATCGATGTAGACAGCACAGGTAAGATTACAGGCTTATTCTAAGAGTGCAGACACGATTAAAATATTGATATAAAATATAAAAGGGTCAGACTTTTGGGTCTGGCCCTTGTTTTATAATATGTGTGAAATGTATACACTTTCAGCATAAAAGATGTTAAAATAAAAAAGATAAACAATCCGTTACAACTTATTTAATGAAAGGTTATAGCTATGCTGGAAAAGAAATGTTCAGAATTTATAAGTGAACTTGAAACATCTGCACCTGTTCCAGGAGGCGGTAGTGCATCTGCACTGGTAGCAGCCTTAGGTATCGCATTAGGTTCTATGGTTGGTGAGCTTACAATCGGCAAAAAAGATTATGCAGAATACGAAGCAGAAGTTTCAAATCTTTTATATAGATCAAAAGAACTCACAGAAGAATTTAAAGCAGCTGTAAATGCTGACGTAGAAGCTTTTAAGCCACTTGCAGTAGCATTCAAGATGCCGAATGCATCGGATGAGGAAAAGGCAGCAAGAGAAGAAGCTATTCAGGCTGGTCTTGCGGCAGCAGCAGATGCACCTCTTCATCTTGCAGAGCTTTGCGTAAAAGCGCTGAGAGTTTTAGACAGCTATTCATTAGTTGGCAATAAGCTTGCCATCAGCGATGCTGGTACAGGTGCAGCTATCTGCGAAGCAGCTCTCAAGGGTGCAAAACTCAACGTCATGGTAAATGTAAACATGATGAAAGACCCGGAATTAAAGAAAACTTACAAGAATAAAATCGACGCATTAGTTGATACAGGCGTTCATCTCGCAGCTATCACATATGCAAGAGTAGAAAAGAGTATATAATGTCATTAACACTTTACGGCAAACCAGTTGCTGAGACTATAAAAGAAGACCTCATTCAGAGAGTAGCAGCACTCAAAGAAAAAAACATCAAACCAAAGCTTGCAATCCTCAGAGCAGGCGAAGAACTGGACGATACAGCTTATGAAAACAGAATTTTAAAGCTCTGTCAGGATGTTGGTATCGACTTCCAGGTAAAAGTAATGATTCGTACTGTTCCTCAGGAATTATTCGAAGAACAGCTTATCAGATTAAATAATGATCCAGAAATCCACGGTATTCTCGTTTTCAGACCTCTCCCAAAGCAGCTTGATGAGGAAAAGCTTTCTAACCTTATCGACCCTGCAAAGGATATCGACTCAATGAATCCAGAACATCTCAAAAAGATCTTTATCGGTGATGCGTCCCGCATCGCGCCTTGCACACCAGAAGCTGTAATCGCTATTCTTAAGCACTACAATTACAATCTCACAGGCAAAAATGTTGTTATAGTAAATCGCAGCCTTGTACTTGGCAAGCCGCTGTCCATGTTATTTATGGAAGAAAACGCTACAGTTACTGTATGTCATTCTAAAACAAAGGATCTTGCTTCTATTACTAAAAATGCAGATATCGTTGTTACTGGTATCGGTAATGCAAAATTCTTTGGCAAAGAATATTTCTCAGATAAAAACACTGTTATCGACGTTGGTATCAACTTTGATGAAGATAAGATGTGCGGTGACGTTGCATTTGATGATGTAGAAGATATCGTTGAAGCAATCACTCCTGTTCCAGGCGGTGTTGGTATCGTAACAT
>JAFYUX010000044.1 GCA_017549385.1 Bacillota bacterium | reverse complement strand
GAGGCTATCGTTTCCTGTGCCGCAAAGGCTGCTCTCGAAACTCAGGGGGTATTTGCTTTACATGGTGGCATAGCAGGAGCCGTTACTCTAAACATTTTCCGAAAGACCAGAGACACAAGAGGCGTCAAAGTCAGCCGTGATGAGGATGAGATAAATGTTGATCTCGCAGTTATCGTCAGATACGGCGTAAAGATTCCTTCTGTAGCCTGGAGTATTCAGGAAAACGTCAAAAAGAGAGTAAAAGAAGTCACAGATATTTCTGTAGATTATGTAAATATACTGGTTCAGGGTATTCATTTCGAATAATACAAAACATGGAGGTAGATCATGGCAAGATCTGAAGAAAGAGAAAATCTGATGAAAATGATTTATCAGATGAGCCTGCAGAACGATTTCAGCGAAGAATCATACGAAAAATTTACTGAGCTTCAGGTTGAAATCAACATTACAAAATATTTCAGCAAAACATACGAGTTAATCAGAGAAAATCTCGCCGATATCGACTCTTTCATAAACGAATGCAGCGTAAAGTGGAAGACAACACGTATGCCTGCAGTGGATCTTGCAATCCTCAGACTTGCAGTAGCTGAGATGAAATTTGCAAAGGACATTCCTGTTTCAGTTTCAATCAACGAAGCAGTAAACCTCGCAAAGGCATACAGCACAGAAAACTCATCAAGATTTATCAACGGTGTACTGGGCAAAGTTGCAAAGGAGATCGAAAATGCACAGGCCTAATGCTTCAAATGCAGCAAAAACGGTCACACTGTCCATAGACACAAGCAACTATACCACTTCGGTGGCTGCTGTCGATGCCTCCGGCAACATCGTCGCAGACGAAAGACAGCTTTTAAAAGTAGAAGAAGGAGAAAGGGGCCTGCGCCAGTCGCAAGCCCTTTTTCAGCATATAGTGGCTCTTCCGGACCTTATTAAAAAAGTGACTGATTATATCCATGCAGAGGGATACAAAATCTGCACTGTAGCTGCCAGCGACAAACCGAGACCTGTAGATGGTTCATATATGCCAGTATTCCTTGCGGGCACAAATACAGGCAGAGCAATGGCGGCAGCTCTCAATGTACCGTTTTACACCTTTTCTCATCAGGAAGGTCATATCGCGGCAGTTTGCGGTATCAGACCAGATGATGAGGAGTATCTTTCATTCCATCTTTCCGGAGGTACAGGTGAGATTATCAGTGTAAAAGGCAACATGCCTCTCGATATCGTAGGGGGTATAAAGGACATTTCATTTGGCCAACTCCTTGACCGTACAGGTGTTGCTTTAGGAATGGAATTCCCAGCTGGAGCACAGCTTGACCGTATAGCTCTTCAGGGAAAAGATAAAATAAACTGCAGAAGATCCAGAACAGGAAAGTTTGTAATGGACAATCCAATGATGAAGCCTATTCACATTGACGATTGCTTCGCAAACCTTTCAGGCATTGAAACACAGGCTCAGAAACTGGCTGCAGATTCTGAAACTGATGTAGAATCTTTCGTGGCAGAACTTTTTTGTCGTGTGAGCGAAGCTCTCGCAGAGCTGACCGTAAATACATGTAAGAGCACTGGAATCAGAAAGATTGTATTTGCAGGTGGTGTT
This sequence comes from Bacillota bacterium, assembly GCA_017549385.1. Classification (GTDB taxonomy): domain Bacteria; phylum Bacillota; class Clostridia; order Peptostreptococcales; family Anaerovoracaceae; genus RGIG7444. Next base: position 7,874 of record JAFYUX010000044.1, on the reverse strand, counting down.
TCTGCCAGCAGTTTTCTCAGAACAGTGCTTCCTCAGAGACTTTTTGGAAGCGGGATAGACATTTCTTTTGGAAGCGCTAGACTGTCTTCTGATAATGCCTGCGGCACAGGCAGATTGGGAATGGACATGTTTTTAAAAGAAAAGGGACAAGTCTGATTTCTGGAATTTATATAGTTAACATGCACAATTATAGTTAACAAATACAATAAGTTGCCCCAAAAGGTTAGACAGAGATTACAAATTGCGGTATAATTTACCTTATTGATACATTGTATACATATACATTTGCAGGAGGCTACACCTATGAAAACAGTTAAAGTAGGGGTTCTCGGTATCGGGAATGTTGCTACAGGAACATATAAAACATTACAGCTCAACAGAGAAAAGATTCAGAAGTCTACAGGCGTTGATATTGTTATCTCAAAGATTTTAAACAGACGTCCTGATGTAGACAGAGGTATTGACGTGGATCCTGGCGTTTATGTTCAGGATGTAAACCTTATTTTAGATGATCCTGAAATCGATATCGTTGTAGAACTTATCGGCGGTATTGAGCCTGCAACAGAATATATGGCAAAGGCCCTTGCAAATGGCAAGCACGTGGTTACAGCAAACAAGGCTGCTCTTGCGGTAAACGGCAAGATGCTCCAGAATCTCGCAATGGAAAACAAAGTTATGCTGAGATTCGAAGCCAGCGTAGGTGGTGGTATTCCAGTTATCAACGCTATTACTACGGCTTTACGTTCAAATGATTTCGACGAAATTCTCGGTATCGTAAACGGTACTACAAACTATATTCTCACTCAGATGACTGACAACGGCTCTGACTATGATTCAGTTCTCAAGGACGCTCAGGAAAAGGGCTTTGCAGAAAGAGATCCTTCCGGCGACGTAGAAGGTCACGATGTGGCAAACAAGCTTTCTGTTCTTATGTCTCTGGTATTTGGTGCTGATATCCCGCCTTCTGATATTCCTACGCAGGGTATTACTTCAGTAAGCAAGGTAGATATCAACTATGCGACACAGTTCGGTTGCAAGATCAAGCTCATCGCAGCTGCAAGAAAAGTCGGAGATACAGTAGAGTGCGAGGTTCAGCCTACACTTATTCCGTTAACACATCCAATCGCATCAGTAAACAATGAGTTCAATGCTATCTTTATCACAGGTAACGCTGTAGATGACGTTATGTTCTACGGTAAGGGCGCAGGTCCTCTTCCTACAGGCAGTGCCGTTATGGGTGATATCATCGACATCGCTTGTGCCATCGACAAGGGCAGCGCATTTGATATGCAGCCTGTTCTCAGATATGATTCAGAACTCACATTTGCAGGCGAAGGCGTAAACCAGTACTATGTGAGACTTTCAGTAGAAGACAAGCCAGGTATCCTTGGCAAGATTTCTTCTACATTCGGCAACTTTGGCATCAGTATCGAGTCTATGATGCAGCCAAAACACAGCGAAATCGTTCCGCTCCTCTTTATCATCCACGAAACAAAGAGAAGTGTTCTCGACGATGCATTAGCTGATCTCGTGGCAAACAACTACGTAAAATCAGTAGACAGCGTAATGAAAGTTGTAAAATAATATTTCGGCTTTCGTTTATACAAAAGGCATTTATAAAACTGTCCCATCATAATGGGGCAGTTTTTTTCATATATAAAGATTATGCGGATAATACTTTATGAGTAAGAATGGAGAATGCCTAATGAATACAGGATCTTCAGCCAGATGGCATCTGGCTAAAAAAGTAATGTCGATCACGGCCGTGATCACGATATTAGTCCTTACTGTATATTCTGTGGCTTTTGGAGGACAGCGCAGACTTCCGGTGTATTATGTAAAAACAGATGAGAAAAAAGTTGCAATAAGTTTTGATGCGGCATGGGGAAATGAATATACAGAAGGGATTTTGGATATTTTGGACACTTACGACGTGAAAGCCACTTTTTTTCTGGTGAATTTCTGGGCAGAAGAATTTCCGGACGATGTCAGAAAAATATATGAAAGGGGACATGATATAGGGAATCATTCTGCAACACATCCCGATATGGCAGGCCTTGCGGAAGAGGAAATCTTTAACGAACTTGCTATCACAGCAGATACAATTGAGGAGCTAACAGGTAAGAGACCGGTGTTATTTCGGCCACCTTTTGGTTCTTATTCGGATCGTCTTATAAGGTGTGCAGAAGAGGAAAACTATACTGTTATCCAGTGGGATATTGATATATGCGCAACAGCAGAAAATAAAATATAGTGTTGTAAATATATAGTGTATTTTATTTAGTACATAACGATAAAAATTTGAAAATTTTTTAACAAAATGTAGGTGTACAAATCAAATATGTATTTTTTTCACATTACTGCCATGCTATAATTAATCTATCTATGTTTCATAAAATAGGAGGAAAATGTAATGAAAAAGTTATTAGCAGTTCTTCTCTGCGTAATGATGATCTTCAGCTTTGCTGCATGTGGCGGCGGTAGCTCAACTCAGACATCAGGCGGCGAAGGCCTCAAGATCGCTATCGTTTCAAGCCCATCTGGTGTAGATGATGGTTCATTCAACGAAGATAACTACAATGGTATCCTCGCATTCATCGAAAACCATCCAGACGCTTCAGTAACACCTGTACAGGAACCTACAGGTGAAACAACTGCATCAGTTCAGGCAGTAGCAGATATCGTTGCTGATTACGACGTAATCGTATGCTGCGGTTTCCAGTTCGCTGGTATCTCTACAATCGCTCAGGACAACCCAGATGTTAAGTTCGTTCTCGTAGATACATTCCCAACTGATGCAGACGGCAACACAGTAGAAGTAGAAAACATCTTCGCTATGTGCTTTGCTGAACAGGAAGCTGGTTTCTTCGCTGGCGTAACTGCTGCTCTCGAAACAAAGACTGGCAAGGTATCTGTAGTTAACGGTATCGCTTATCCAACAAACGTAAACTACCAGTATGGTTTCGAATGCGGTGTTAAGTATGCAAACGCTGTATACGGCACAACTGCAGAAGTTGTAGAACTCGCTTCTTATGCTGGTACTGACGTATTAGGCAACAATGTTGGCGGTAACTATGTTGGTTCATTCAACGACGAAGCTGCTGGTAAGGTTGTAGGTCAGGCTCTCATCAACGAAGGCGTTGACATCATGTTCGTAGCTGCTGGTAACTCTGGTAACGGCGTATTCACAGCTGCTAAGGAAGGTGGCGCTTACATCATCGGTTGCGACGTTGACCAGTTCGATGACGGTGTAAACGGTTCTTCAAACATCATCCTTACATCTGTATTAAAGGTAATGCACAGCGGTGTAGAAGCAGCTCTCGAAGCAGTTCAGGCTGGTACATTTGCTGGTAGCAACAATACTCTTACTGCAGAAGGCGACTTCACAGGTTTCGTATCTGCAGAAGGTAGACATCAGTTATCTGATGACACAATTGCAAAGGTTAGCGAAGCATATGCTTTAGTTAAGGACGGCACTATCGTTCCTGCTGCTGACGCAACAGTAAACGACGTAACTCCTGAAACTTTCAGCTGGTAATAAGCTGACGTCTTAACGACAGAAATTTTACGGCTGCATGGTGCTTTAGGCTCCATGCAGCCTGTTTTTACTGATAACTACTGGAGGATTTACATGTCTGATTACATTGTAGAGATGAGGAACATTACAAAACGATTCCCGGGAATTGTTGCTAATGATAATGTTTCGATTCAGATAAAGAAAGGTGAGATTTATGCTCTCCTGGGTGAAAACGGCGCAGGTAAGTCGACACTCATGAGCATGCTTTTCGGCATGTACGAACCTGATGAAGGTGAGATATACATCAGAGGCGAAAAGACACAAATCGAATCACCAAACCACGCTACAAAACTTAATATTGGTATGGTTCATCAGCACTTCAAGCTGGTATCAAATTATACAATCGCAGAAAATATCATTATGGGTATGGAACCTATGAAAAAGGCGTTAGGTTTTATTCCTATGGTTGATATCAAGAAAGCAAACAAGGAAATTGCTGAGCTTTCCAAGAGATACGGTCTTGAAGTTAACCCAGAAGATGTAATCGAAGATGTAAATGTTTCAATTAGACAGAGAGTAGAAATACTCAAAATGCTTTACAGAGAAGCAGAAATTCTCATTTTCGACGAACCTACAGCTATTCTGACTCCTCAGGAAATCCAGTTCCTGCTGGATATTATCAGAGGTCTCAGAGACAGCGGTAAGACTATCATTATCATCACTCACAAGCTTGATGAAATTAAGCAGATTGCTGACAGATGCGCTATTCTTAACAGAGGTCGACTCATCGACGTACTCGATGTAAAGACTACTGACACAAAGACTATGGCAAACATGATGGTAGGCCGTGAAGTAAATTTCAAAACTGACAAGAAAGATCCTGTTTTCGGTGAAGAAGTTCTCAAGGTTGATAACATCACAGTTAAAAACAAAGATGGCTTACCTGTTGTTAAAAATGTTTCTTTCTCAGTTCGTGCAGGTGAAGTTCTTGCTATTGCAGGTGTATCAGGCAATGGTCAGATTGAGATTGCAGATGCTATTACAGGCATTTTAAATGTTGATAGCGGTAAAATATATCTCAATGGAAATGACATCACAGACAAAACTGTAAGACAGCGAATTGATGCGGGTATTGACTATATACCAGAAGACAGAAATGCTGTTGGTATGGTTATGGATTTCACACTGGCAGAAAACCTTGCATTAAAGAGTTATTATAATGAGCCGTTTTCTATTAGAGGTATTCTCAACAGACCGGCTTTCGACTCATACGGCAACAAGCTTATCGAAAAGTATGACATCCGAAGCAGCCAGGGTAACCCGACTATTGTACGTACAATGAGTGGTGGTAACCAGCAGAAGGCGATTATCGGTAGAGAAATCGAACACGAATCAACATTTATGATTTTCGTTCAGCCGACTAGAGGTCTCGATATCGGTGCCATTGAAAATATCCACAGACAGATTATCGAAGAAAGAGATAAGGGACAGGCTATTCTGCTCATTTCTCTTGAACTTGATGAAGTTATGAACCTTGCAGATACTATTGCAGTTATTTACAGTGGTGAAATTCAGACTATTGCAGACGCAAAAAATCTGACGCTTGATCAGGTTGGTCAATTTATGATGGGGGTAGGTAGTGATGAATAAAAACAGAATAATCAAACTTATCCCAGTATTCACAGTACTTGCTGGTTTTATCGTTGGTGGTATCATTATCGCGGCTACAGGCAGTAACCCATTTACTGCTTTCTGGAATCTTATCCAGGGTTGCGGTCTTGCACCAAAGGCTTCTTATGCCGGCAAAAAAGGTATGATTACAGACCTGCTGAGCTTTATCGACTTATGGACACCTATGATTCTTGCATCTCTCTCAGTAGCAGTAGCTATGAGAGTAGGTCTCTTTAACATTGGTGTATCAGGTCAGATGCTCTTCTCAGGTTTTATTGCAACAGTTGTAGTTGGCTACAGCGGTCTTGATGCATTCATTGCAAAGCCTCTCGTAATTGTTGTAGGTATTGTGGCAGGTGCTTTTGCAGGCGGTATAATCGGCTTCTTAAAGTTTAAATTCAATATCAACGAAGTAGTATCGTCGATTATGCTCAATTATACATTCAGTTATGTAATAAGTTTCTTTATCAATACGTTCCTGGTTGACCCTGTTTCAAGACAGTCAAAGGCAGTTTCTGCTGCCAGCAGATTGACTCTCAAGGACGTTGAACTGGGAGCATACAAGATGGATATCCCTCTGGGTATCGTCATTGCTGTTATTGCAGTTATCGTCATCTGGATCTTCTTTAATAAGACAGTTTCAGGTATGGAATTAAAGGCTGTAGGTCTCAGTAACAGTGCGGCAAGATATGCAGGTATGAGCGTAAATGGGAACATCATGAAAGCTATGATGATTGCCGGTGCTCTTGCAGGTCTTGCAGGTGTTACTTACTACTTAGGATACTTTGGTTCTATCCAGCCAAGAGTACTTCCAGCTACAGGTTTCGACTCTATTGCGGTTGCGCTTCTCGGTAACAACCAGCCAATCGGTATTGTCTTTGCTTCTTTCCTTATTACGGTATTAAGCAAGGGCAGCACATACATGAACTCAGCTTCTGGTGTACAGGCAGAAATCGCAAACGTTATCACAGGTATTATTCTCCTGTTCTGTGCATGTAACGCATTTATTAAGTGGTACATTGCAAATAGAGATACGACTACTAAAAAGGGTTTTAAGAGAAAGTCAAAGAAAGCTGACAAGGATGGCGGAGCCATCGCCGAAGCGGACGATAAGAAAGGGGAGGTGTAGTAAATGAATTCAATTATTATTGATGGTTTAGTATTTGCACTTCCATTATTTATCATGGCTATGGGCGGTATCTTCTCTGAACGTAGTGGTGTAACAAATCTAGCATTAGAAGGTCTTCAGGGCTTTGGTGCATTTACAGGTGCTTTTGCTGCAGTTATGATTGGCACAGTTTCACCAGATATGTCACCGACTGCTATTATGCTGCTGGCACTTGTATTTGCAGTTGTCGGCGGTGTACTTTTCTCGCTGATTCATGCATTACTCTGTATCAAGTTAAATGCTGACATGGTTATCTCAGGTGTAGTAATCAACATCTTATCCATGGCATTTACAGAGTTCCTTACAAAGCTCATAAACGCAGGTATTTTCAATATGCCTTCAAATAAGTTTGTTCTTACAGTAACAGATAAGATTACAGTTCCTGGTATCTCAAAGATTCCGATTCTGGGTGCAGTTTTCACAAATCTGTACATTTTCGAAATCATTATCGCTGTAATTGCTGTTGTGGCATGGTTCTTACTCTACAAGACAAAGTACGGTATGCACCTCAGAGCAAGTGGTGACAACCCTCATGCTCTCGACGCAGCAGGTATCAACGTAGCAAAGACAAGACTCTTTGCAGTTATGATTTCAGGTGCGTTTTCAGGTTTTGCAGGTATGTGTTTCGCGTACTCTATCTCATCAAGTTTCTCATCAACTATCTACGTGGGATATGGTTATATCGCAATCGCTGCCTTAATCTTCGGTAACTGGAACATTCTGCCTACATTCGGCGCATGCCTTATTTTCGGTTTTGCACGTTCAGGCGGTTACAAGCTTGTTCAGGCTCTCGAAATGCCAAGCTCATATCAGGATCTCGTAATGATCCTTCCATATGTTCTTACTCTTGTTCTGCTTATCTTCTTCAGTAAGCGTAACAGAGCACCTCGTGCACTTGGTGTTATCTATGACAAGGGTGCGAGATAACAAAACAGTAGATAAAAAACTCAGCAAAAAATCCAAAAATATCAGTAAAAATTACACCTCAGATCATATGGTCTGAGGTGTTTTTTTATTTCCAGTGTATGGTTACGATGTTATCACATACGGAAATCTTTTCGATAAATACAGAAGCAGTCTGGTATTTACTTTCAAAAGGTAAGTCAGGGAAAGAGTCGATAAAGTCAATAATCAGCCTGTATTGCATGGGAGTTTGATTTTGTTTAAGGTTTATTATGTAGGTGGTTAAACTTCGTATTTTCTTATCTATGTACGAGGCCGTAACGGGGGAGTATAGATGAGCAGATTTCATAAGCGCCTCTATCTCCAGTTCAATTTTATATATAGCCGGGTCAGGTATGAAATCAGTAGATTTTGCCAGTTGAAGAAATACAGATAAAAGTCTTTCTTCAATCAGCTGTTCCAATGTTTTAACGGTCAAACTGATAGAACTTACATGACATATTTTTAAGTTATATCTGCCGCTGCAGCATAGATAAAGTTTACTGCCGGCATGTTTTGCAACAAGACTGTATCCACAGTATGCGCATTTTAATAATCCTGTCAGCCATGTGTGTT
>JAFYUX010000043.1 GCA_017549385.1 Bacillota bacterium | reverse complement strand
ATCGCAGTAGAAAAGGGCTTCCAGGTTGGCGGCAAGATTATCAGAGAAATGGGTTACCAGCTTGAGTCTCTCGCAATCGTTGACGGCATGAATGCCGAAACTGGCGAAATCATCTTCAGAGAACAGTAGATCTCAGCAAAATATAAAAGAAAACACAAAGCCTGTCGGGCAACCGGCAGGCTTTTTATATTTCCTGAGAGCTCCGCTCACACGGGTTCAGCATTATAGATTTTAAGAAAAATTTTGCCGAGATTGACACATTTTTAGTTTTGTATTATATAATATAATACAAATAATACTAATATTTCGACGGCTATGGATGCGATGCCGCATCACAAAACAGCCCGCTCGAAAGGAGGTAATAGTTTTGATTATATCCCTCGACATGAGCAGCGAAGTTCCTATTTACGAACAGCTGCGAAATCAGATAGTGATGGGCATCGCAAAAGGCGAGCTCAAAGCTGGCGAAAGTCTGCCGACTGTGCGTCAGATGGCTCTTGATGCCGGCATAAACAACATGACAGTAAACAAAGCATATCAGATACTTAAAGCTGAAGGTTTTATCGAAATTGATCGAAGAAAAGGTGCCACTGTGCGAGCAGTTCAGCAGTATTTGATAATTATACAGGAAAGCTTGAGTCTCAGCTTGAGCTGATTACTGCAGAGGCTTGCCTAAAAGGCATTGACCGTAGCGAGTTTCTGGAGATTTGCGAAAGAGTTTATTCTGCCGTGAATCACGGAGCAAATTCCGTAATAGATTTCTCCCAAAAGCAGAATGCAGCAAGTCCCGCAGATATAAAGGAGGTGTAGGCCGACATGAAAATCTTTGACTTATTGATGATAATAATTCTGATTGTCACTAATCTTACAGTTGTAGTAGCCTGCTGGCTTACGTACAGAAAAAATTTCAGATATGAGGACGGCATGATGCTTGGTGTTCACATTCCGTTTGAGCATGCATATGATTCGGACCTCACTGAGTTTTGCAAAAAGAAAGCGAAAAACTGGAAGACTTTTAATTTAGTAAATCTTGTGGCAGGATGCCTCGTGTGTCTACCGGGGTTATATGACTGGGGTCTTTGTATTGTTCTTTGGACTGTGTGGCTGGTGGCTTATCTGGTGCTGGCGTACTATTTCATGTTCAAGCCGCATGGAGATCTGATGCGTATCAAAAAAGAGCGTGGATGGTTTGATGAGACTACAAAGCACAAGGTGGTAGTGGATACAAAGGTGTCTGCTGTTTCTGATAATCTGGCGCCGAGCTGGAAGTGGCATATTCCGATAGGTCTCGCACTGGTGCTGACCGGCATCGTGTCCTACGGAAAGACTGACGGCTTTTCAACTGGCGGCGTTGAGCTGATAATGTTGATGATCAGTTTAGCTATGTGCGTCATGTATGCTGGGATGCACATCAGCAGTGCAGGCAAGCGCAACAAAGTTTACAGCGAAAACTCAGAGCTCAACCTTCAGGCAAACAAGCTTCACAAGCGTGCATGGGCCTGGGCCAGCCTCTGGAGCAACATTTTAGCCAGCATTGGCGGTATCTACGTTATCTACAAGAGCGTTAAAAACATGGATAACTTAGACAACTCCATGATAGTTTACTGCCTGCTTCTGACTGTATCTGTAGTGATCATGGTTTACCTCGTGTACAAGGGCGAGAAAAAGATCAAAAAGCTGATGGAAAACGACGATGCGCCAGTATATATCGACGACGATGAATACTGGAAATGGGGCTTCTACAACAACCCTAACGACAGCAGAATCATGCTCCAGAACAAATGGTCCAAGATGAATTACACAGTCAATATCGGCCATCCTGTAGGCAAGGCCATAATGGGTGTTACTGCCGTTCTGGTTATCGGCCTGGTTATATTTACAATCTGGACTTTCGTTGCCCTCGGCAACACGGAAACATTCTTTACAGTGCAGGATGATGTGGTTACATTTGATGCATTTATGTATAAGTATTCTGTGGATGTTGATGATATCGACACTATTGTAGTTATAGACGAAATGCCTGATGAGCACTTCTCGAGAGTAGGCGGTGCAGCTACTGGTAAAGTAAGCATCGGTAATTACCGAGGAAATGAAACAGGCAAGTGCAAGTTGTTTATCCATAATGATGAGAGCCCGATACTGATGATCAAGGTAGACGATATGACTGTCTTTGCAAACAGCACGGAAGATGGCGCTGTTGAAAGCTGGTATGAGACTATCGAGGCAATGAGATAATAAAAAACCCCGTGACTTTAAGTCGCGGGGTCTTGTTTTTTTAATAATGTTGTCGGCGGAGCCGTCGGTTATTCGGCAAGTTTGCCTGCTTCGTGTTCGGCTTCCAGCTTTTTCAGCTTTCTATTAAGCGTAAAGAAGAGGATTAAACCGAAAATGAGTACGGATGTATCAGCGATAGGCTGCGCAATGATAAGACCAACCTGTCCAATTGTTTTGCCCAGGATGATATTGAGCGGGATGAGGATAAAGCCCTGTCTGAAAACTGGAAGTGCCAGACCTTCTTTCCATCTGCCAACTGCCTGGAAGATAGAACCGAAGAGATTGCTTAAGCTCATGCCTGGTGCTGAGATAATCCAGAGGCGAGCAAAGTATGTACCAAGAGCTACTGTTGCGGCATCACCTGTAAATGCTTTGAGCATAAGTGGTGCAAAGAGCTCGATGAAAGCGAGAACACCAGCTGAGTAGATAGCCAGGATGATAATAGAATATCTGTTGAGTTCTCGAACTCGTTTGTAATTTTGTGAACCGTAGCTGAAGCCGATAAGTGGCATAACACCCTGAGTAACACCGACTGTAACCTGGACAACGATGGAACCGAATTTTTGTACGATACCGTAAGAAGCCAGCGCAACGTCGCCGTAATCTGACATGAGATCGTTAAGAATCAGGTTTGCTGTGATACCGAGGATGATGATAGTTGCTGATGGGAGACCAACCAGAAGGATGCCCTTGGCCATAGCGCCATCAAACTTAAAGTTTTTAGGGTTTAAGCTGATAACTGTGTTTTCTGTACGTCTGATTACGTTAATCAGGTAGATGAATGCAACGAGATTTGAAATAGCTGTTGCGAGACCTGCGCCTGCTGCACCCTTGCCCATAATCTTGATAAAAATCGGGTCAAGGATGATGTTGAGGATACCGCCGATAGCCATACCGATGCTGGCCTGTTTTGTGTTGCCTTCTGCTCGGATAAAGTGGCCCAGCATAAAGTTACCAACTGTAGGGATACCACCCCATACAACCGTCCACATGAGATACTCTGAAGTAGCCTGGAAAGCTGCATCTGTGTTTGCCCCTACCGCTAACAGGATAGGTTTCTTAAAAAGAACCATGATAACCATATACACAGCAATCACAGCCATAGATCCGTAGAAAGCAAAAGTGGAAGCCTGCTTTGCCTTGTCACGCTGTCCCTGTCCCAGTGAGCGGGAGATAAAGCTGTTTGCACCGATACCAAAGAGGTTGGAAATCATGGTCATTACCATAAACAGCGGGAAGCTCAGCGCCAGAGCGGCAATCTGCGAAGGTTCGTTTGTGTGACCTACAAAGAAGGTATCTGCCAGGTTATATACGAGAATAATCAGCTGGCTCAGAACCGTTGGAATAGCGAATTTCATAATGGTCCGTGGAACGGACGCGCCTTCAAATAATTCTTTGTCTTTATTCATAATATTAATTTGTAAACTCCTGAAATGATTAATATGCTATTATTGCGCGCTGTCATTTCCGTATGCTCCGCATACAGCAGGTCATATATTGTGAACAGAAAGAACGCATCTTTTAATTTTATAGCTGTTTGGGGATGATGTAAAGTCTTCTTCGCGGAGCGATGCAGATGAGTTGGCGATATTTTTTTGCAAAATCACAAAAGTTAATTATTTCGCATTGGTACATATCATGTTAAAATAATGGGTAGAATTAGAACAAACGTTAGTATGTATGGAGGAAATTTAAAATGATCGATCCAAACAAGAGACCAGACGACATGGAACGTATAACTACTCCTGAACTCGCAGATGCGTTCATTGCAGAACAGGTTGCTGCAGTTCGTGAGCAGGTTGGAGATAAAAAAGTATTATTAGCTCTTTCTGGCGGCGTTGACAGCTCAGTTGTTGCTGCGCTCCTCATCAAGGCTATCGGCAAGCAGCTCGTTTGCGTACACGTAAACCACGGCCTTATGCGTAAGGGCGAAAGCGAAGCAGTTGTAGAAGTTTTCGGTAAAGAGTTAGATGCAAACCTCGTTTACATCGATGCTACTGACAGATTCTTAGCACTTCTCGACGGCGTAGAAGAACCAGAAACAAAGAGAAAGATTATCGGTGCTGAGTTCGTAAGAGTATTCGAAGAAGAATCAAACAAGTTAGAAGGCATTTCTTTCTTAGCTCAGGGTACTATCTATCCTGATATCCTTGAGTCTGATGGCGTAAAGGCTCACCACAACGTAGGTGGCTTACCAGAAGACATGAGATTCGAAGGCCTCGTAGAACCAGTTAAGTTACTCTACAAGGACGAAGTTCGTGTAATCGGCAGACAGTTAGGTCTCCCTGCAGCTATGGTTGATCGTCAGCCATTCCCAGGCCCAGGTCTTGGCGTAAGATGCACAGGCGCTATCACTCGT
>JAFYUX010000042.1 GCA_017549385.1 Bacillota bacterium | reverse complement strand
GTGGATGACGACGATTCAAGATCTGAGGTCATCATGAAACTTAAAAAATCAAACTGCCACAATTGCTATAAGTGTGTAAGAGAATGTCCTGTAAATGCTATTTCCATTTTAGGAAACCAGGCTCATATTCAGGAATCTCTCTGCATCTACTGTGGCAAGTGTTATCTCGTATGTCCAAAAGATGCGAGAGAAATGATGGGTGACTTAAATAGAGTAAGAAGAATGATCAAGCGTGGAGAAAAGGTATATTTCTCTTTATCTTCTGCTTTCTCAACATTCTTCAGAAGTACCAGCTTTAAATCAATGGGTCTTGCTCTTAAAAAACTTGGCGCGACTCGCGTCGAGGAAACTGCCGTTGGCGGCAACAGAGTAATGGAAGAGTACCTCAAGATCATTGAGGCGGGCGAAATGAAAAACATGATCAGTACTCTCTGCCCATCTGCAAACTTCCTTATCCAGAAGAGATTCCCGCACCTCACAAGTTCTCTGGTGCCGGTAGAAACTCCATTAGAAGCACATGCCCGCATGATGCGTAAGGCTTACGGCGACGATATCCGCGTTGTAGGTGTAGGTCCATGTATCGCATATCACAAGTGGTCAGACCTGTCAGATGGTGGTAAACTCATCGACGCATATATCACATACGAAGAACTTGAACAGTGGCTTGAAGTAGAAGGTGTAGAAATCACATCCGACGAAGACCCTGATACAATCCCTGTTTCAAACTACAGAGGCAGATACCTTGACGAAGTAGGCGGTATGTTTAGAGCGCTGCCTAACAAGATCAAATACGACTATAAGACATGGGAAGCTCACGGCGCTGAGTCTGTTATCGACATGTTTACCGGCGTTGACAGAACAATCCTCAAGTACTGCATCAACATCAGTGCCTGTGAAAACAACTGTCTCGGCGGTCCTATCATCAGACTTCTCAACAGAGATGACTTCCACGGTAAGGACAGATGGCTCTACAGACTCAAAGAAGGTATGGGCAGTGGCGAAATCAACCCGTCCGAACAGGTAGAAGTAAACGTAAGAAAAACTTACGAACGAATGGACGTTATGGAACCGACCCCTTCGGAGGACGATATCAAATACTTCCTTTCTCTCATAGGCAGAGATGCTCCTGGCAGCCAGTATGACTGCGGCGGATGCGGTTACGCAACTTGCCGTGACAAGGCCGTTGCGGTATATAAAGGATTTGCTGATCCGTTTATGTGTATTCCGCACTCAAGAGATAAGGCTGAGGCTCAGTCAAACCTCCTGTTTGACTACTCTCCAAGTGGTGTAATCATCATGGACCTTGACCTTAATATCCTGGAAGTAAACCCTGTAGCCGTTCAGATTCTTGGAACGCCTGCAGCAGATGCAAAAAATAAAAACATCCGTGAATATCTCGGCGCTGATTTCTTTGACAGAGCACTGCTTCTCGAAAAGGAAGTTATCCGTGACACTATAAACTGCAAGCCGATTAAAAAGCTGCTTTCTATTACATTCTTCCGTGTAGTTCGTCACGACCTCATTATGATCGTTATCGATGACAAGACAGAGTTATACGAAAAGTACGAACAGGAACGCCGTGTACGTCAGGAAACTCTGGAAGTAACACAGCACGTAGTAGAAAAGCAGATGAGAATCGCGCAGGAAATCGCATCTCTCTTAGGTGAAACTACTGCAGAAACAAAGCTTGCTCTCAACAGACTGAAAAACAGCCTTGCTATGGACGAAGACGGGTGGAAATAATGGCACATGGAAAGTTTTATGTAGATACATATAGCGAGAGTCTGTTTAAAAAAGGTGAGGAACTCTGCGGTGACATGGTTAACGTCATCAGAAAACCAGAGGAAACGGTGCTTGTACTGGCTGACGGTATGGGTAGCGGCGTAAAAGCAAATATCCTTGCCACTCTTACCAGCCGTATCATCAGTACAATGCTGGGCGGGGATGCAGATATCGATGACTGTATCGAGACTATTTCAAAAACTCTTCCTGTATGTAACGATAGAGGTATTGCGTATTCTACCTTTACCATCGTTCGTGTAAAACATACTGGTGAAGTATATACAGCAGAATTTGACGGTCCTGAAATCGTTGTAGTTCGTGACGGTATTCTTGATGAACCTGAAAAGAACATGCGTATCATCGGTGGCAAAGAAGTATGGGAATGTACTTTTATGGCCGAAGATGGTGATATGATTATCGGTTTCTCTGACGGTGTTATTCACGCCGGTATTGGACGTCTTGTAAATCTGGGCTGGAAACGTATGAATGTAGTAGAATACATCCAGCGTACATATGAAGAAGGTATGTCTGCCAGAGATATGACAAGAGCTCTCATAGGCGTTTGCGATGATCTCTATCAGGGCGAAGCTGGGGATGATACAACTGTAGCGACTGTACGTATCGTAAAGCGTGATACTACGAGAGTTATGGTAGGGCCGCCAGCTACTCCTGAGATGGACTCTGTGGCAGTTAAGAAGCTGGTGTTATCCAGTGGCAGAAAGGTTGTCTGCGGCGGTACAACATCGCAGATTGTAGCTAGAGAACTGGGAGAAGAACTCAAAGTAGAACTCAAGTATTACGACAAAAAGATCCCTCCTACAGGCTACGTCAAGGGTATCGATCTTGTCACCGAAGGTGTCCTGACGCTGTCGGCTGCTGAAAAGATTATTGATAAATATATTCTTGAGAACGATGACAATAAAAAACCTTACAGATATCTGGATATTGAAAAGAAGGATGGTGCAACAAAACTGGCTAAACTTCTTATCGATGAGTCAAGTGATATCATATTTATGATAGGAACTGCAAACAACCAGGCTCATCAGGCAGATGCTGAGACTCTGAGTCTCGACGTTAAGGTTAGAATCGTTTACTCCATGGCGGAAAAACTCAGAAATCTGGGCAAAAACGTAATCATAGAAGAATATTAAAAGTTATATGCGGGTCGCGGATGCGACCCGCTTTTTTCGTGTCGGCGGAGCCGTCGGAGAGGTGCTGAGATACTGTAAAAAATTCTGAGGTATTTCGGTTTTGAATTGCAATTTTTTTGCTGTATGGTACAATTTAGTGTAAAATGTATTGAAACTTTGTGTTCTAACAGAAAAACATAAAAATATTTTCAGGAGGCATTCAGAAAATGGACGTTATAGACGTAAAAATTCTCGAAGTTCTCAAGGACAATTCGAGAGTATCTATATCAGAACTGAGCAAGAGAGTAAATCTTTCTTTATCAGCAGTCAGCGAAAGACTCAAAAAGCTCGAGAACTCAAACATCATCAGCAAGTACACAGTTATCCTGGATCCAAAACTTCTGGGCAAGGACCTTTCTGTATTTATCAGCATCGGTCTCGAGTCTACATCTCAGACACAGGCGTTCCTGGACTTTGTTGAAACAGAACCTGAGATCCTTGAGTGTCACTACATCACTGGCGAGTACGACTACATGCTCAAGGTGACGACTACAAACACTCACACACTCGAAATGATCATGAACCGTATCAAGAGCTTCAACGGCATCAAGCGTACACAGACAAACGTGATTCTGTCTTCTAACAAGCTGCATCACAGTGTATCGCCTACTGCATAGGCCCGGTCCGGAAAGAAATATATATGAACAGCCCAGAACATTATATGAATATAGCCCTTGCTCTCGCTGAGGACGGCGCCGCCGTCGGCGAAGTCCCCGTAGGGGTCGTCATCGTAAAAGATGGTGAGATCATTGGCAGAGGCCGCAATTACGTAGAGGAGTTAAAGGATCCTACCGCTCACGCGGAGATGGTTGCCATCAGGGATGCACTCAAATCAGTAGGTGGCTGGAGGCTGACAAATTGTGAGATGTATGTTACACTAGAACCCTGTGCAATGTGCGCGGGAGCTATTGTTCATGCAAGGCTCAAGAAAGTCTACATCGGGACTGCGGACCCTAAAACAGGGGCTTGCGGATCCGTTATGAATATTCCGGCAGATTCTCATCTCAATCACCATCCGGAGGTTGTGACAGGCATTCTGCAGGAGCAATGCTCTAGTATATTAAAAAATTTTTTCAGTAAACTCAGGAGGACTAAATAATGAAGAGAATTGCAAGTATCGTATTAACAGCGATGCTGCTGGTTATATTAAGCGTATCATCAGTATTTGCTGCATCTGGCTTAGAACTGGTAGAAAGCAGCCCGGCTGCAGGTTATGAAAAGGTACAGCCACAGAACGTAATGGTAAAGCTTTTCTTTAATGACGAAGTTTCAGGCGAAGCTGCGCAGGCAGCAAACAAGAACGCTTTCAGCATCAAGGATGGCGAAGGCAAAAAGGTTGATTTCACTGTATACTACAATGAAAACGATGCTACAAACGTAAACCTTATGATCGAAAATGACCTCGTAGAAGGTTCAGAATACACAGTAACTGTTGCAGGTACTATGGTTGACAACGAAGGCGATACTCTCGGCAAGGACGAAGTTATCGACTTCAAGACTTCAGTTCCAAACAGCAAGGGTTACATGCT
>JAFYUX010000041.1 GCA_017549385.1 Bacillota bacterium | reverse complement strand
TCATGTTTATGATGATGATATTTATGTTTATTTTTAATCTGGCTGCAGGGGAGCTGGTTAAAAACAGAAAGCTGGATATATAGCAGGGAGGGGCTATGGATACTTTTTCAACTGCCGTGAGCGGAGCTCTCATGATGCCGGCGGTGGCTGGTGCGGTACTGGTAAAAAAGAGCATTGCCGGGATAAGTCTGCATGGTCTTGCGGGCAGGCTCAAGGAAAGGATTAGTACTGATTTTGTTGAGAGCAGGGCTGTAAAGTCGGCTGACAAAATTGCTGACAAAATCTTTGGAAAAGCCAGGGCAAAGTCTCGCAGCCAAAAGGCAGACGAAGAGATATTTAACGGCCTTGGATATATAAGAAACAGAATCATGTCTTCGGAGGATTCAAAGATAACTACTGACAACATGATTGAGGAATTGCTGGCAAATGCGGAGATTCTCAGACCTGCGTATATGAGGATGCTGTCTCTTGTCCGGGTAGATGATCGCAGGAGGGCAGCAGAAGAGTTTATTGATATGGCTTTTTCTGAACATGCCAGGGAGTATGGACGCATCCTGATTCAACTGGATGAAGTTACGCCCGGCGAAGTTTATGAGACATTAAAAGCTTTTCAGAAAACTATAGGGGAAAGCAGGATTACAAGGCTTAAAAAGCGGGATGAGCTTGTGAGTGATCTTTTGTATCTGCCGGTGGTACTCAATCTTGTAATAATATTTTTTAATTTTATTTATACGGCATATTTCATTCAGCAGAAGGATATGCTGAGCATGCTCATGTGACCAGTCACAATGGGCGAAAAAGAAAGAGGGGTAAAAATTATGAAACAGCTTATCGTTATGATTTCTATGATCATGCTTGGTATCGCAATCGCAGGTATGGTTGGTCAGTTTACAGACAGTGCAAATCAGCTTTCAACACAGGCAATCGCTCAGATTGAAACGCTCGATACACTCTTTACACCTGCTGGTGACGGCGGTCAGTAAATCAGGTAAGCATATTTCATCGCTGATGTGAAATAAATTGGCAGGACGTTATGAAACAGATGATGGTTATGGTTGCTATGTTAAGTCTCGGCTGTATGATGTTTCAGTTTATAGCTGGTAATGAAAATTCGGTTTATTCCGCCGCTAAAGATGTATGGGCAAGAGAAATCGAAATTTGCCGGACTTATCCTTAGGTTGTTTTATTAAAAGGGGTGTCGGATGAAGCAGTTTATAATTCTTTTAGCTGTGTTTCCTCTGATGATGTCGTTTATAGTCCAGTTCACCCTCCAGCAGAATATGGACTACAGACTCGAACTTGTAAACGAAGTGGTATATGACGCAAAAGAAGCTGCAAAAGTTGACGGGTATTTTACGGAAGATAAAATAGAGTCTTTGAGATATACTCTGTCGGAGATCGCCGGGTGCGAACCTGAAGAGGTTACTATAGATGTGTCAGAAGATATTAAGTACAGAACAAATGAGTTTGATGAAAGAGAACTTATCTCATGCAATATATCGCTGCCTGTAGGACGCATAATGGCTTTTCCTGTGTTGTTTGGCATGGAGGATCAGGAAAATATGGCGGTTTACAGTATAAGCGACGAGTTTCCTAGTGAAAGGCTGAAATAGATGAAGGTATTTATAGTTTTTCTTGCGCTGCTCATGGTTAATATCGGTTTCATAACTTTTCAGGATGATCACACTGTTTATGAAAATATGCAGTACAGCATCAGAAGAGTTGCAGAAGATTGCGCCTACGGGTGTTCTATGTATTTTGACAGCGAAGCATATAGTGAAGGATTTCTAATATACGATACCGAAGAAGCTGTCAGATATATTGAGTCGGTTCTTCAAAAGAGACTGGAAAACGACAGCAGAGATGCTATAAAGGAACTTCATTATACGGCATACTTTTTTAACGAAGACGGCACCTGCAGGATTATCCGGGACGGAAATGATGACGGAGTCATCGGGGTGGAGTACCCTTACATTCTTTCTGATGATCAGGGCTATGAGGAAACGGTAAATGAACCTATGGTCAAGGTGGTGGTTACTGCTGAAACAGAAGATATTTTCAGGCAGGATTTTCTGTACAGCAGGCAGATTATAAGAAGTTCTTCTTACGGAAATAAACCTTATTAAATTTACACGAAATAATAAATAGATTATGGCTGAACCTGTGGTTGAATTATGATAATTCATTATTTCTCCCTTTAACTCAAACCCTTTGAAATTACTGAATTGTTGACAAAAAAATATGAGGGATTATAATAAAATATAAGTGTTTTTTAAAGGGAGGATATCTATAAATGATAAAGATTACATTAACTGACGGAAGTGTCAGAGAAGCAGCAAAAGGAAGCACTGTCCTCGACGTTGCAAAGAGCATCAGCAGAGGCCTTGCAAAAGAAGCAGTTGCAGCAAAGGTAGACGGCGAAGTTCAGGGTACCGACTACGTTCTCACGGCTGACTGTACTCTCGAAATCCTCAAGTTCGCAGACGAAGAAGGTGCAAAGACTTTCAGACATACAGCTTCTCACATTCTTGCTCAGGCAGTTAAGAAATTATTCCCAGAAGCTAAGCTGGCTATCGGTCCAGCAATCGACAACGGATTTTATTACGATTTCGATTTAGAACATAGATTAACAGAAGAAGATTTCGCAACTATCGAAAAGGAAATGAGAAGAATCGTTGAGTCAAATCTCGTACTCGAAAGATTCGAACTTCCTAGAAACGAAGCGATTGCGCTCATGGAAGAAAAGGGTGAACCATACAAGGTAGAACTCATTAACGATCTCCCAGAAGACGCTATCATTTCTTTCTACAAGCAGGGCGATTTCACAGATCTTTGTGCTGGTCCACACCTTCCATCTACAGGTCCAGTTAAGGCTCTCAAGATTCAGAGCGTTGCTGGTGCGTACTGGAGAGGTAATGAAAAGAACAAGATGCTCCAGAGAGTATATGCTACTGCTTTCCCTAAGCAGAAGGAACTCGACGAGTATCTCGCTATGCTCGAAGAAGCAAAGAAGAGAGACCACAGAAAGATTGGTAAGGAAATGGATCTCTTCGCAATCTATGAAGAAGGCCCAGGTTTCCCATTCTTCATGCCAAACGGTATGATTATCAGAAACGAACTGGAAAACTTCTGGAGATTAGAACATGTTAAGAGAGGCTATCAGCAGATCAAGACTCCTCTCATCCTGAACGAAGATTTATGGCACAGATCTGGCCACTGGGATCACTATCAGGAAAACATGTACTTCACTAAGATCGATGGTGGCGACTATGCTATCAAGCCTATGAACTGCCCAGGTTCTATGCTCGCTTACAAGAGAAAGATGTACTCTTACAGAGACTTCCCAATCAGAATGGGCGAACTCGGTCAGGTTCACAGACACGAACTTTCAGGCGCTCTCCACGGTCTCATGCGTGTAAGAACATTCACACAGGACGATGCTCACATCTTCATGCTTCCAGAACAGATCAAGGAAGAAGTTGCTGGAGTTATCGACTTCATCGATTATGTATATAATCTTTTCGGATTCAAATATCACATCGAACTTTCTACAAGACCAGAAGATTCAATGGATACAGACGCTGAGTGGGAAGCAGCTACAAGCGCTCTCCGCGAATGTCTCGAAGAAAAGGGCATCGACTTCATTATCAACGAAGGCGATGGTGCATTCTACGGCCCTAAGCTTGACTTCCATCTCCAGGACTGCTTAGGCAGAACATGGCAGTGTGGTACAATCCAGCTTGACTTCCAGATGCCACAGAGATTCGATCTCACATATGTAGGTGCTGACGGCGAAAAGCACAGACCTGTAATGATTCACAGAGTAATTTTCGGTTCTATCGAAAGATTCATCGGTATCCTTACAGAGCACTTCGCTGGTAAGTTCCCTCTCTGGCTTGCTCCAGTACAGATCAAGATCCTCACAGTAGCAGAAAAGTTTGCTGGTTTCGCAGAAGAACTGGCTGCTAAGTGTGAAGAAGCTGGTCTCAGAGTTGTAGCTGACGTAAGAAATGAAAAGATTGGCTATAAGATCAGAGAAGCAAGAAACGAAAGAACACCATATATCGTAACAATTGGTGAAAAGGAAGTTGAATCAGGTGCGTTATCTGTTCGTTCAAGCAAGGAAGGTGAACTCGGTCAGATTCCAACTGACGAACTCATCGCAAAGCTTGTTGAAGAAATCAGAACAAAAGCCTGCTAGTTGAAGACAAAAGTCCGATTCTCGTGAGTCGGACTTTTTCTGTAAATTAGAGAGAGTATCATTATGAGCAGAATCGTAGAAGTAAGAGGTATCTGCATAGGTGAAGGTCAGCCAAAGATCTGTATTCCTATCGTTGCCAGAAACATCGAAGAAGTAAAAAAACAGGCAAAGAGTGCAATGTTCACTCCTGCCGACATCATAGAATGGCGTCTCGACCACCTTATGAATGTAACAAATACAGATTATGTTCTCATGGCTCTCAGAAAGCTGAGAGAACAGATTGAGGAAAAACCTGTACTTGTTACCTTCAGAAACTGCAAAGAAGGTGGCAACTGCGAAATTACAGCGGAACAGTACATGGCGATATATAGTGCTATTATCAAGTCAGGAATGGCTGATATCATGGATATCGAGTTCTTCCTTGGCGAACACATAACAGCTCCGCTGATGCAGATTGCAAAAGAACATGGAGTAAAGGTTATCCTTTCAAACCATGACTTTAAGAGAACACCACCGGTAGAAGAGATGTTTGCCCGTCTCAATGCCATGAAAGAAGCTGGCGCTGATATTGCAAAGATTGCAGTTATGCCGCACAATTCAGGTGACGTGCTCAAAATCTTTACTGTGGCAGAACAGATGAAACATATTGAGGATCCTATTCCTGTAGTTACTGTTTCAATGTCTGCAGCAGGTACTATCAGCAGAATCGCAGGGGAAATTTTCGGCTCTGCTATCACTTTTGCATCAGCAGGTAAAAACTCTGCACCAGGTCAGATTGATGCTGACGAACTGGACAGAGTAATGTCTATGCTTCACAACGAATTAGTAGACGAAGTTTACTTTGCTGAAAAGGGTGCAGCCCATGTTTCTGATCTGGACACTGCAAAAGAAATTGCCGATATGGAAGCAGCAGCTCTTGAAGGCTCATCAAACGAAGATAAAAAGAAAAACGTTATCCTCGTTGGCTTTATGGGAACAGGCAAGACTACTATCGCAAAACTTCTGGCTAAAAAGACAGGTCTTGAGATAAAAGAAATGGACGACATGATCGAAGAAGCAGCTGGTATGCGCATCACTGAAATCTTTGACCAGTTTGGCGAAGACTATTTTAGAGATATGGAAACAGAACAGACAAAGGTTGTTTCAGAGTCAGAAGGCGTTATCGTATCATGTGGTGGCGGTACTGTAATGAGATCTAAAAATGTAGAATATCTCAAGTCTACAGGCAAGATCATTCTTCTCAGAGCTACACCAGATACTATTCTGGAAAGAGTAAAAAAGGGTGGCAACAAGCGTCCTCTCCTCAACAAATACATGAGCAGAGGTTACATATCAACTCTCATGAAAAAGAGAAGAGACGTTTACCTTTCTGTTGCTGACTATGTTATCGACGTTGATAACAAGTCATCAGAAATCATCTCAGAAATGATTATCGATATCATGGGCTTATAAAAAGAAGATATCCGGAGAGAAACTCAGTTTCTCTCCGTTTTATTTTGCAATCAAAAGGCGACTACCATATGGTAGTCGCCGCTTTTTTATCTTATATATTTTTAGAGATCCTGAGCGCATTCCATGATGCCGCAACCGAAGTGGTCACATCTGAGGCATCTGCCAGCTTCCTGGATAGCTTCTTCTAATGACATTTCAAGTTCTACGTGATCGAAGTCGCACTTTCTTTCGAAAGCAGGTCTTTCTTCGATGTTTACTCTACCTGTTGGAGTAGTGTTGTTTAATGTAGGGATAGCAGCTTCTGCTTCGCACTTGAGTTCGTGAGTAAAACCGAGATACTGATCGATGTTGTAAGCAGCAACCTTACCTGCAGCGATAGCTTTGATAGCAGTTGATGGACCAGTTGCACAGTCACCACCAGTAAATACGCCAGGCATACTTTCTACTGCAGTATCCTGACCAGCCTGAAGTTCATTCCACTTTGCAGGCATGCCGAACTCTTCAAATGGAGCACTTTCGATAGACTGACCAACAGCAATCATGATTACGTCACAGTCGATACGAACAGGGTCTTTTGCAGCATCCTTTGGAGCAGGTCTGCCACCCTTGTAAGCACTGATCATCTGAGGCTGAGTCCAAAGCGCAGCGCAGTTGCCGGAGGCATCCTTTTCGATTTCTTTTGGAGCCTGGAGAGTGATGAATTCGATACCTTCCTGCATTGCTGCTTCGATTTCTGTTTCGAGGGCAGTCATGTCTTCTTTACGTCTTCTGTAAACAACCTTTACCTGGTCAGCGCCGCATCTAACAGCACTTCTTGCGCAGTCCATAGCTACGTTACCGCCACCTATAACTGCAACAGTCTTGCCAGTATAGTCAGGAATATTGCCGTGACCGATTTCGTCGAGAATATCTACAGCTGAAACTACATTGCCTGCGTCGTTACCGTCGATACGGAGTGTCTTGCCCTTCTGAGCGCCGATAGCAACAAACATAGCATCAAACTCGTCGTTGATCTGCTGAACTGTAATGTCCTGACCGATCTTTGTATTGTAGCGAACTTCGATGTTGCCAGTTGCAAGGATAGCATTGATGTCTTCGTCAAGTCTGTCCTTAGGGAATCTGTAGTTTGGAATACCGTAACGGAGCATGCCGCCGAGAGCCTCGTGTCTTTCGAAAATCACAACTTTGTGACCCATGAGAGAGAGGAAGTATGCAGCTGTGAGACCTGCAGGACCGCCACCGATAACGGCAACCTTTTTACCAGTATCAGCAAGAGGAGCAGGAGTAGCAACCTTGTCAGCAGCAATCTGGTCAACAGCGAACTTTTTAATACCTCTGATGTTGAGAGGCGCGTCTATGATAGTTCTTCTGCAGCGTTCTTCGCAAGGATGTTCGCAGATCATTGCGCAAGCTGTAGGAAGTGGATTGTCTTTTCTGATGAGATTGATAGCGCCTGCGCAGT
>JAFYUX010000040.1 GCA_017549385.1 Bacillota bacterium | reverse complement strand
GCTTTTCGGCAAAACGGGCACGTTGGGTTTTGTTACCCTTACAATTGCTCACGTTACGTTTGAACTTCCTTACGTTATTTTAAACGTATTACCAAAACTCCGCCAGACAGATATTCATTTGTCTGAAGCGGCACAAGATTTAGGTTGGTATCCAGCTTCACATGATAAGCCGCAGCGACCTTTCAAAGTCTGACACCGACGATGCTGCCCGCATCACGGAAGTGGAAAAAGAGATGGCAGAAGGTTTCCCTGATTTTATAGACACAGAAGGTTACATGGAACTTATCCAGCAGAGATTTGAATTCCAGTATCCGTATAAGGATGATGTGGCTTCAAAGTCAAAGTTTGCTGTATCAGAACTCAATCGCATGCTTAAGATGAGCTCTGAGGAAAGTTCGCAGTATTTCCGTAATCCGGAGATGTCGTCAGATCCTGAAGAGGTGGTTGCTGATGAAATTTCAGAAAATCCTCTGGCCCAGTCGCTGCGACAGCGTGTTCCTTCATTTATGAAGGCAGAGGAGCCAGTTACTGCTATGATGCGTGGTACTCTGGTGCACAAGGTTCTTGAACTGATTCCTTTTGCTGAAGGTGTCGGCGGAGCCGACGTAAAAGCTTTTGTTGAAAAGCTGGTGGCTGAAGGCAGAATGGAAGAGCGAGAAGCCCAGGTGGTGGATGTAAGAAAGATTGTTTCATTCTTTGAGTCTGAGATTGGCAGACGTGCCTGCAGAGCAGAATTCCTCAAAAAAGAATGGGCATTTACTCTCAGAAAGGACAGAGAGGAAATAGCTGCTATGGCGGCTGATGCTGAAACTGCTGATCTGATGCGTCAGGAACTTCCTGAAAAGCTTCTTATTCAGGGTATTATCGACTGCTGCTTCCGTGACGAACAGGGGCTAGTGATCATTGATTACAAGACGGACTGGGTAGACAAAAGCAATAAGGCGGCGTCTATAAAGCGTCTGAAAGAATCATATAAAAATCAGTTATCACTCTATAAAGAAGTTGTAGAAAAAGCTCTGGGCGAACCGGTAGTTACAACTGCACTTTTCCTGATTGATTCTGGAGATGTTGTAGAGATATAGATGATTATGAAAATGAGTAGCTTGTACCCGGAGGGTTCATATATGAAAGACAAATTACGAAAAGCAGCAATAGTACTGCTTACAATAATATTTATAGTCAGCACCAGTATATTTCTGATACAGCTTTATCAGCAGCACCTGGCCAGCAAAGCTTATGATCAGGCGGAGCAAATAGCATTACACGCCGATGCCTCCGGCAACCAGGCAGCTCAGCTGCCAGAAGCAGTGCAGCCAGTGATGAACCTGGATCTCCCATTGCTGCAGGATGTAAACGCAGATGTTATGGGCTGGATTTATATTCCGGACACAGATATTTCGTATCCGCTCATGCGCAGCAAAGACAACAAAGAATATCTGAAACAGACATGGGATCTGACTAACAGTGTTGCAGGATCTATTTTCCTGGATTATGAAAACAGTGCTGATTTCAGTGATTTCAACACTTTGATTTATGGACACAATATGAAAAACGGTTCTATGTTTAGTCAGCTTCATGATTACCAGAATCAGAATTTTGCAGATCAGCATCCTTATGTGTATATCATCACTGAGGATAAAATAATGGAGTATCAGATTTTCTCAGCATACACTGCAGATGTCTTCGCAGATACGTATAGGTTGGTATTTGAAGACGATAGCATAAAGCAGGGTGCAGTAGATTATTACAAGGATCAGTCGGTAATCAAGAGTCAGGTTGAGCCTTCTATCGAAGACAGGATTTTAACTCTTTCAACATGTACAGGTCGTGGTAACTACAAATATCGATGGGTTGTACAGACTGTATTTGTAAATGAATATAACAGATAAAATAAAAAACCCGTATCGGAATTATCCGGTACGGGTTGATTGTTTTTAGTAAGAAACTACTACGTTTGCGAAAACTGTAGCCATAAGCTTAGGGATGATTTCGAGATGCTTCTTTGTCTTTTTGTGCATCTTTGTGCCCTTTGGGTGCTTTGGCATTTCCATCTTTAACCACTTACGGTAGTTGCAAACTGCATCGTAAGCAAAAGCGATTTCTTCGCCTGTGAGGAAAGAAGTACCATCGTTGTTTGTGAGCTTGTTGATGATAGATTCCTTTTTCTTTTCTGCAGGAACGAGGTTAGGGTCTGCTTCCATGCCTGGGAGTGTGATGTCCGGTGTAGCAAACTTCATAGCTTCGATGATAACCGGGAAGTGGTTTGTATTGAGTCTGATCATTTTAGACATAGTTATTTCTCCTTATGTATATATATGAATAAATTTCTAGAAATCGTAATTTCTGCAACAGATGGATTATATCATAACAAAATAACGGAAATCAATAATTGTTAATACTTGCACAAACACGTCAGCTCCGCCGACACGTGTTGCCGGCAGGCATCCGCAATGGCAGGTTAGAGACATCAAACTTGCGAATGAAATATGCATCAAAATTTCTTGGATTTATGCTAATTGATATGTGAAATCAATAGTTGTTCCGAAGTAATGTGAGTTTTTGAAAAATAAAACGAAATTATTTTGGTTTAAAGTGGATGTGAGAAAAAATAATATTGACAAGACAGCTGGAAAGTTGGAAAATGTATTTAATTTAAAGAAAGTATACAATTTAGGAGAGGGAAATATTTATGGAAATGTTTGCAAGCATAATGACTAAGCTTAATGACTTAGTCTGGGGCGTACCGATGATTGTGCTGCTCTTTGGTACTCACATCTATATGACTTTTAGAACAAAAGGTATCCAGAGATATCTGATCAAAGGTATCAAGTTATCTATCACAAAAGATGACGATGGTGATGGCGAAATTTCACAGTTCGCTGCCCTGACTACGGCTCTGGCGGCCACTATCGGTACTGGTAACATCGTAGGTGTTGCTACTGCTGTTATTTCAGGTGGTCCTGGTGCGGTACTCTGGATGTGGCTCATCGGTGTATTCGGTATGGCTACAAAATATGCCGAAACAGTTATGTCTCTCAAGTATAGAGTACAGTCAAAAGACGGTCGTATGCTTGGTGGCGCTATGTACGCTCTGGAAAGAGGTCTCGGTCAGAAGTGGCTGGGTGTTCTCTTTGCTGTACTTGCTTCTCTGGCAGCTTTCGGTATCGGCTGCATGACTCAGGCAAACTCAATTTCTACTGCATGCTATGAAAACTTCGGTATTCCTTCATGGATTACAGGTATCTTTATTGCAGTAATCGTTGCTGTAGTTATCTTAGGCGGCGTTCAGAAGATTTCAAAGGTATGTGAAATGCTGGTTCCTTTCATGGCTATTTTCTATGTTGTTGGTTGTGTAATCATCCTCATCATGAACCATGATTATGTACTTCCAGCTCTCAAGCTTATCATCACTTCTGCATTTACTCCAAAGGCTGGTTTTGGTGGTATGGCTGGTTTCGCAGTAGCATCAGCTATCAGATTCGGTTGTGCAAGAGGTCTCTTCTCTAACGAATCTGGTATGGGTTCTGCTCCTCTCGTAGCAGCTGCTGCAAAGACTAAAAACCCTATCAGACAGTCTCTCGTATCTATGACAGGTACATTCTGGGATACAGTAGTTATCTGCCTCATGACAGGTCTCACTCTCGTAAGTTCAGTTATGAAGAACCCTGCAGTAGCAGAAGCTATGACAAACAAAAACGTTCTCACATTTGCAGTATTCGAACAGATTCCAGTTATCGGCAAGCCGCTGATCACTATCGCTCTTGCACTCTTCGCATTCTCAACTATCCTCGGTTGGTCTTACTACGGCGAAAGAGCTGCTGAGTACCTGGTAGGTCCTAGAGTTATCAAGCTCTACAAGTTATTATTTGTTGTATTCGCATTCGTTGGTACAGTAACATCACTTGATCTGGTATGGTCTATCGCGGATACGCTCAATGGTCTCATGGTTATTCCTAACGTTATCGGTATTCTCCTCCTCAGCGGAGTTATCGTTAAGGAAGGCAACAAGTTCCTCAACAATCTGGATGGCGTATCAGATGATCCTATTCCGGTAGTCAAGACAAGGTTCGACAAAAAATAAAATGTAAAATACTACATAATGTATCCTTTCTTAGAAGGGCAACCCTTAAAACTGCGGCGGGTTGCCCTTCCCCTCTTTTTGCAGAGCTTCGCTCAGACGAATAAAATCACTTTAGTCAAAAAATAAAAACCGCCGTAAAAACCACGGCGGTTGATTTCGTTTTTGAGTTTATATACCTGTTGACGGAGTCAACGTGAGTAAGTTATTTTCTGGCACACTCTGCATCGCGGCCCTGAAGAATATCGATACCGTGTCTCACTGATGGGAGAATAGGTTCTAATACTTCGGCGATAGCCTTTGGGCTGCCTGGGAGGTTGATGATAAGAGAGTCGCCTCTGATACCTGCTTCTGCTCTAGAAAGCATAGCTCTCATAGTGATCTCAAGGCTGATGCTGCGCATTGCTTCTGGGATGCCTGGTGTACGGCGCTCGATAACTGAGAGTGTTGCTTCTGGTGTAACGTCTCTCTTTGAGAAGCCTGTGCCACCTGTTGTTACGATGAGGTCCAGCTTCTGGTTGTCAGCCATGTCGATCATTTCTGCAGCAAGCTGATCCTTTTCATCTGGCAGAATGATGTATTTTGAAATCACGAAATCTGATGAGAAATTTTCGATGATAGACTGGATAGCCGGGCCGCCTTTGTCCTCTCTGAGGCCCTGAGAACCCTTGTCGCTGGAAGTGATGATACCTACTTTATACATATAAGATCCTCCTTTGATCTGTGAATGCTTAGTTACCTGTCAATTATATATGTGGGGGATGGAAGTTGCAAGTTTGAGTAAGTGTAAAATATTTACATATATTATTGACAATATATTCCAGTGGATGTAAGATTGAGTCAAGGGGTTAGGAAAAATATGGAAAAGGTGCTGAGTCCGTTTTCAGATAGTAGGGGTCCAGTATTTTTCTGACTTCAAAAGGGCATTGGCAGAAAGGAGATGATAATATTGCCAAACAGAACAGACGATGATTTCAGTTTTGAAATCTTAGAAGCTATCGGGGTTATAAACACTACGCAGCGCGGGTGGTACAAGGAGCTTAACTTTGTCAGATGGAACAGCAATGCGGCCAAGTATGACATAAGAGACTGGCATCCGGATCACGGCAAGATGGGTAGAGGTATAACTCTCACCGAAGAAGAATTAATTCATCTGGGGGAAATCATCAGAAGAAGATTTCCCGATGGTGCTGTAAAAGATAATGATGCAGCAGAAGCAGGGGAAGCGGCGGTTCAGCAGAATGAGCCGGCATAGTTAAAGTATTGTTCGATACATTTGCAAAGCAGAGTAAAGTATATGGACTCCCTTCCGTATGCAGTCTGCAATATAAAATATATATCTGATATAAACGTTGTTTTAAGTTATAAAATCCAATCCATAAATATAAGCCGCTTTAGAGGTTAGGGATGTCCTCTGAGGCGGCTTTTATTTATTTTGGTCTGTTAGTCATCAACAGTTTTGAGGGTAATATACTATATATTCAGAGGTACTTAGACCACGCAGGAGAGGGCTTGTTGTGGTATAATATATTAGTTATGGATTCAGGAGGGACTGAAGATGACGGATAAGATTAATCTTGAAATTATAGATACTCGCTCAAGACTGGCGAGACTTAAATATCAGAGAACAGTATGCTTTCTTTATCTGATTGTACTTAGAGAAATGATGCCGGAGGCATCGGCTGCCATCAGATATACATTAAATAACGGTATTCTGGTAGAACTGGATAAAGAAATTTCTGACAAGGATGTATTTTTTGAAAAGGTTGAAAAGCGTATGCGTCAGCTTGTGTCAGAAAAGATTACTTTTGAGAGCAAATACTATTCTCGCCAGCAGGTGCTTTCTCAGGACTGCCCTGCTGTTATGACTGAGGCCCAGATAGATTTTGTCAGAAACAGCGAGGTAGAAGAAGTTTTTGAATATTCTTACGGAGATTATTCCTGCGTGTTTTACGAACCACTGCTGACTTCTGCAGAACATCTCAAACTGTTTGATCTTGTTCCATATGAAAAGGGTGTTATCATCAGAGTTCCTCTGATGGAAAATCCGACTCATATTCCTGAGTATAAGGATGACAGAGTTCTTTATACTGCGTATAGAGAAATGGATCAGTGGAACAGGCTTCTTGGCGTAAGTTATATCGACGATCTCAATTCAAAGATTGATGATAGTGAGTGGCGAGATTTGATTCTTATCAACGAAGCCATGCACGAGAAAAAGATTGCGGAAGCTGCAGACAGGATTGTAAAGGAAAATAAACGTATCATTCTGATTGCAGGACCTTCTTCTTCCGGCAAGACTACTTTTGCTCAGAGACTCTGCATACAGCTGCGAGTGTTGGGCAAGAGACCGCTGTACATGGGTACGGATGACTACTTTGTAGAACGTAACATGCTGGTTCCTGATGAAAATGGAAACTTTAATTTTGAGGATCTTGAGGCAGTTGATGTAAAGCTTTTTAATGAGCACATGAACGCTCTCCTGAGAGGCGAGGTTGTAGATATGCCGGTGTTTGATTTTATTGCAGGCAGTAAAAGATATGGTACCCGCATCATTCAGGCAGATCAGGATCAGCCTATCGTTATCGAAGGCATTCACGCATTAAACGATAAACTCACAGAACAGATAGACAACAACGAAAAGTTCAAAATATATATCAGCCCGCTGTCACCTCTCAACATCGATGAGGTAAATAGAATTCCGGTTACGGATATCAGACTTCTGAGACGTATGGCGAGAGATATGCGCTCAAGAGGCAGATCTCCACAGGATACTATCGCATGCTGGCTGGACGTACGAATTGGCGAAACAAAAAACATCTTCCCGTATTGTACTAGTGCAGATCTG
>JAFYUX010000039.1 GCA_017549385.1 Bacillota bacterium | reverse complement strand
TCTGAAACATTTGGTATATCATTCCTTTCAAAAACAAATAAGTCCCTGCAGCAAAAAACTGCAGGGACGATAATTAACCGCGGTACCACCCTGATAACACCTTCGGAGCCTATCAGTTACAAAAGCATAACCTGACTCATAAAGTGCCTCTCAAGTCCGTATAACGTACGGTGACGGGAAAGCTTACTGCTATATTTCAGCCAACCAGCTCGGGAGTGATTTTCACAACAGCTACACCGCAGTCTCTCACCAAATGACTGCTTCTCTGTAAGCTTTACTGAAGTTACTCTTCTCCGTCTCAGCTTTTAACGTGTTAAATTGCATTAATATATTAATATTATCTCATGGAAAATAAATGTCAACCTTGTTTTTCAGCATTTTCAACGTTTTGAGACTATTTATAGCGTATTTTTCCCACATGTATACTAAAAATTATGCCGGAAAGGCTAATTCGATGAAATCTGCGATTTCGTCAAGCCAGTTACCATCGAAGAGTTCGATCATACCGGCATCAACACCACCAGCAAGCTTTGGATCTACAGGAATCTTCGCAACCTTGCCGATGCCATACTTTTCTGCGATTTCGTCGATATGGCTTTCGCCAAAAATCTTGTGCTTTTTACCACACTCGTCACACTGGAAGTAAGACATGTTTTCTACAAGACCGAGAACTGGAACGTTCATAAGATTTGCCATCTTTACAGCCTTTTCTACAATCATACCTACCAGTTCCTGAGGCGATGCAAC
This sequence comes from Bacillota bacterium, assembly GCA_017549385.1. Classification (GTDB taxonomy): domain Bacteria; phylum Bacillota; class Clostridia; order Peptostreptococcales; family Anaerovoracaceae; genus RGIG7444. The sequence goes on along the minus strand of JAFYUX010000039.1, from coordinate 3,341 downwards.
AACGATAATGCCCTTGATAGGAAGTGACTGGAACACTGTAAGTGGAACGTCACCTGTGCCTGGAGGCATATCTACGAACATATAATCAACGTCTTCCCATAAAACATCTGTCCAGAACTGAGTTACAGTACCTGCGATAACAGGACCTCTCCATACTACAGGATCCGTTTCTTCTTTTAAGAGAAGATTGATTGACATGAGCTGGATACCAGTCTTTGTGCTTACAGGGAAAATAACTTCACTGTTTGACGTAGCCTTTTCTGTCACCTTGAATGTTCTAGGGATAGAAGGACCCGTGATATCTGCGTCAAGGATAGCAGTTCTGTTGCCTCTTCTCTGCATGATTACAGACATGAGAGAAGTAACCATAGACTTACCTACGCCACCCTTGCCACTAACTACAGCGATAACGTTTTTAACCTTTGCGTTTGGATTGAGTGGCTTTACCATGCTGCCTGGCTGTCTGCTGCCACAAGTTTCTCCGCAAGAAGAACAGCTGCTGCCGCAACCTTCCTGCTGTGAGCTGCATGTATTACATGAATCTGACATAATAAACCTCCATATATATCATATAAGTTAATTTCTGATTATATAAAAATATTCTTGAACAATAACACTATTATAGTCTTTAAAAAACATATGTCAATAAACGATATACTCTGTCATACCGCCTATAGCTTGTCGATTTTTTTCACTGCGTCAAATACCATTCCCGGAGGGAATCCTGCCGTAATAAGTTTGCGCGTAAGAGACGCTTTTGCTTTTTCGTGCTCTTTATAGATAACACTTCTATCTCTTTCGTCCTCAGCCACTTTTCTGTAAAAGTACCTTACGGGTTCCCCTTCTTCTACTGGCACGATATCACCATCTTCTGTGATTTCAAAATCATCATCAAGAGAACACACGCTGAGAGCCTTCTGAAGACAGAGCATTCTCTCATCCACTTCCTCTAAAATCTGAGACATCGATTCTTCTATTATGTCTCTGGAAATGCCTTTTGATGCCAGGCGGTTTTTAATCCAGGTACGACCTTTTCCTGCCTCAAATCTACCCTGAGCAAAAAGTTCTGCATATCTGCGGTCATCCACCAGCCCCGAATCTTTTAAATATTCGACAGCCTCGCTGACACGATTAGAATCAAAGCCTTTTTTCTCCAGCTTTTCCTGAAGTTCAGCTGCTGTCCTATCCTGAAAATCGAGTAGTCTAAGGGCAGCTTCTATGATCTTTTGCTTTTCTGTTTTTTTCGGATTATCTGATACCCTTTGTTTCTGATTATCTGACATCTGAAATTTCCTTATCTATATTTATAATCTCTAAATCTGTATACCCTGTTTCTCCGGCTGTACACACGGTAATAATAAGGCTGTCCTCACCATCTGCTGTATCTGTCACAGTCTGAAGATATACTTCTTTTGCCTCCGGCGCTTTTACATCAAGATATTTCATATCCTTAAAAACACCCTGCCCTTTCATCTTGAGACATGCTTCTTTCTGTGTCCACACCGAAATCATCTCATATCCAGGATCTGTACTGTCCTTAATAGACCTTCTTTCATTTTCGCTGAAAAATCTGTCCAGAATCTTTTCGCTGTTATGAATCTTGCGGGAACATAACTCTGCATCAATCCCTACGGGAACATCACAAAAAATACAGAGCCAGTGATTTTTTGTATGAGACACTGAAAAATGGATATCAGGATATCTCATAAAAAACGGTTTACCACCGGATGTGCGGAGCACTTCTGTGTCTGCCGGTATGCCCAGATGAGTATTCATAACATGCACAAAAGTCTGCCAGCTGTCATAAGGGTTATTAAGTTTTGAAGAATAGAAAATCTTCATGTTTGTCTCCATATATAAAAACTCCGGCGGAAAACCGGAGTCATTATCTACCATTGAAAATCTATATTGTCACTTTCGCTGGCGGCATCTCTGAAGAGTTTGATAAGCCCCAGACCAAATCTGCCCAGGTTTTCCACTACTTCGGATGCATCATCAAGAACGATAGTAACTTGCCCTTTTAATGACATAATCTCCATATAGATACTGTCAAGTGTAAGCTGATTGCTGTCTGTAATACCAAACACCATCTTAAGATGGCTGTCCGCGTTTTCTCTGGTTTTCATTTCTTCCGCTTTAAGGCTGAATTTTTTCACTGGTTTTACCATCCTTTGCAGTTAAATGAAATATGTATTATGCCACTTTAGCAGCAGCAGCACATATCCCCATCGCATGTATTGCAGAGCAGATTGAGCATACAGAGCTTAAGACATAAGTTGTCGTCAAACATAGTGTTCGAGCCATATCCTCTGTTCATGTTCTGATAGCCAAAGCCACCGCCTCTGAGATTGTTTACCAGGTTTGCGTACATGAAATTGCCTGGTTCCATGGAAGCCGCAGTCTGAGCCTGTTCCTGAGCAACATAGTTGTTACCGAGACCGGCATTTGCAAGAGCACTGAGGTAGTACCACTGAGCAGTTCTTTCTTTTACGTTTGAAAGTGTATTTAAGGCTTCGCGATAGTGACGTGAATTGATATAGTTTGCTGCAGCCTGGTAGTATGTTGACTCTGCACCTGAGTAAGTCTGCTGACTACCCTGGCCGTAACCTGCCTGACCATAGCCATAACCATAACCTGTGCCACCGGCATTGCCGTAACCGTAGCCGTAACCATCTGCCTGACCGCCAGAACTATAGCCGTTTTTTCTTTCGTCCATAATCTGGTCATAAGCTTCCTGGACAACCTTAAACATATCCTCTGCAGCTTTGTTGCCAGGATTTTTGTCTGGATGATACTTTCTTACCAGATTTCTATATGCTTTTTTTACTTCGTCATCTGTTGAGTCTCTTCCGATACCCAGTACTGAATACGGATCTGTCATAATCTTTTTCCCCTTTTACATATCGGCATCTGCCTCTTTGCATTTGCTGCATCCAGACTGATCACCATTTCGTTTTATACCAATTATCTCGTATCTCTTCCATACACCCGAATATATGATGTTTCTCAGAATTTCGATGTTTTCATCAACAGGAAGCATCTCAAATGCCCTGGCTGTCTCAGCGATCATCATCCCGAGAATGTCTTTTACTTTTTCATCAAAGCCATCTTTATTATACATCTCAGAAAGAGGATTGTAACAGCCTTTTTCCAGATCATCCACAATGTCATCATAGGCATCCATTATATATACGAATTTCCCCAGAAAGAATCCCAATCTTCTGAGATATGGAGACCAGATGTCATTTTTGTAGTCGAAGACTTCCTCAAGGACACGACCGAAATACCCCGATACTGTGTCAATATCCTTTTGGCCTGTCTTTTCGTATTCCAGCTGTTCT
>JAFYUX010000038.1 GCA_017549385.1 Bacillota bacterium | reverse complement strand
CATTCTCCTCCACTGCGCCAACCGAGTATTTCTCGTCATAAAGATACTCAGTAGCTTTTACCGTAATATCTCCAAACAGGTAATTCTGTTCTGCATCCAGTCGTCTTTCTTTCATCATTTCCAATACAGATGAGAAAGTTACTGCCACATCGTACAAATCGTCTTTGTCTTGGATAAGTTCTCTGAAATCTGCTTCACCATTTTCTCTGTTTCTAAAGAAGTCTTTGATATTATCCATTCTGATTTCAGTCGTAACCTTTTGTTTCTCACTTCTTTTATGGTGTCCTTTGATTTCTTCCAACTTTTTCTTTCTTCTAAGAAAGGCTTCAAAAGCAGAGCTGAACTTATCTATATCAAGACTGAGATATTCATCAGGCTCACCTGTGTACTCTGCCAAGTCTTCCTGCGGTTTTTCAAGATACATTGCAGTCTCTTCATATCTCTGTTCGAGCATTTCTGAAATCGCTTTAAATCTCTTGTACTCAACCAGCTTAGCAACCAGTTCCGTTCTCGGATCTTCCATAACCTCTGCCGAGCCATCATCTGAAACCGCTCTTGGCAGAAGCATCTTAGATTTGATTTCAAGGAGAGCTGCCGCTAAAACCATGAATTCTGAAGACAAATTAATATCAGTAGTTTTCAGTTCCTCTACATATGCTATATATTGACTTGTAATCTCCGAAATTTTGATATCATAAATGCTCATCTCTGCATGTTCTATCAGATAAACAAGCAAATCAAAAGGACCTTCGAAGAGATTAAGTTTAACTCTGTAACCCATTCTTTCCTCCATGCACCCGTATTCGCGAGCACTTAAGTATACCACAAAAACCTTCTTATGCAAAGAGCAGATACCCAGGATATGAATTCTCACAAGTGTCCGTCATTTTCTTGCAAAAACGTCAAAACCCCGCTGCTAGAGCGGGGTTTTGAGGTATTTAGATGAATATTACACCGATATTCTTATCTACTTAATTGTCGTTAGACTTACAGGTTGAACGCTTCCTTAGTTGCTGCGAGAGCTTCGTCCAGAACTGCCAGTACTCTGTCGATTGATTCGTATGACTGAGTTGCAGGTGGTTCGATTCTTACTGTCTTAGCGTTAACTAATGTACCAGCAACCATAACCTTTCTGTCGAACATTTCCTTAGTTACGTTGTATCCGATTTCTGCTTCTGGGAATTCCATACAGATCAGGAGACCAGCGCCTCTGAATGTCTTCAGAACTGTAGGGTATTTTTCCTGCAGCTTAGCCAGTCCAGCCATGTAGTAATCTCCCTTTTCCTTCATCTGTCCAGGGATATCGTTTTCGATCATGTACTTGATAGTAGCGATCATTGCTGAGCAAGCCAGAGGGTTTCCGCCGAATGTAGGTGATCCCAGGATCCATGGATTTGAGAACATCTTTCCAGTTTCGCCAGTACCAACGCCAGCCTTTTCATAAGTCCAAGGTCTTGCAACGATACCTGTGATAGGAACTACACCACCTGATGTAGCCTTACCAAATGTCATGATGTCAGGAGTAACTCCGTCGTGGTTACATCTGAACCATTCGCCAGTTCTTCCGAATCCAGTCTGGATTTCGTCAGCGATCAGGCAGCAGCCATATTCATCAGCGATTGCTCTCAGTTCAGCCATGTATCCATCTGGTGGAATGATAACTCCGCCTTCACCCTGGATAGGTTCTACGATGATTCCGGCAACCTTTTCGCCTACAGCTGTCAGGTTCTTAACTGCAGCTCTTGCAGCTTCAGCGTTACCATATTCAACGTGCTGTACCTGCTGAATCATAGGGATGAAGTCTTCTCTGTAAGCAGCCTTACCGCCCATTGAGATAGCTCCCATTGACTTTCCGTGGAAAGCGTTAACTGTTGAGATGAACCACTTACCGCCTGTAGCCAGTCTAGCCAGCTTCAGTGCCATTTCAACTGCTTCAGCACCACCGTTAGTCAGGAATGAGTACTGCAGATCTCCAGGAGTTACTTCTGCGATCAGGTTGCAGAGGTATCCTCTCAGTGGGTCTACCAGTTCCTGTGAGTGCAGGCAGTATCTGTCCAGCTGAGCAGCTACTGTCTTCTTGATTTCTCTGTTGTTGTGTCCGCAAGCATAGATACCGAATCCGCCTAAGCAGTCGATAAATTCAACGCCGTTCAGATCTCTGAATACGTCGCCGTCATCTTCCCATTCTACGAATGCAGCGTCAGTTGATACTGACTTTCTGTATTCTAACCAACCAGGGTTGTAGAATTTGTTGAAGTTTTCGATTGAATCGTCGTGGATAGCTTTCTTATCTTCTGCAGTCAGCTCTTCCTTTTCGATATAATCACAAACACGTGTTGCAAGCTCTAAAGCTTTCTTTAAATCAGCCATTTTATTGACCTCCCTATAAAATTAAAGTTTTAGTTAATTGCCGCCTAAAGTTAGCGGCTATCGGTATAACTTCTGCCTATAATATATCCAATTTTCGTGCCAACTTCAATGCCTTTTGTTACATTTTTAGACACGAGTCTATTTTAATTCTGCTGAAACCCTTGATTTTCCATGGTTATAGCAGTTTTTATTTTTTTTATATTTATTCATTTTTTTGTTCAACTATGCGATTTTTTCCATTTTATGTAATTATTTTCAAGACGAAATGTTTCATTTTTGATACATGTTCTCTTTTTTGATACACATTGTTTCAGCATATTTCCATCACCACCCCTTTGCAATTATATACAAAAATATATTCTATGGACTTTGTTCATTGTTAAGTGTAGAATAATTAAGATATATATGAAAGGATCCGATTTATGGAATATTTGAAATCTACTATTCACGGCATCTTAATCGGTATCGCCAACGCCATACCCGGCGTTAGCGGCGGCACCATGGCCGTAATACTAAACATATATGATAAAATTATGTATGCACTCAGCCCAAAGAATCTCAAGGAAAACCTCAGATTTTTGTTCCCACTTGGCATTGGCGCTGTTCTTGGTGTTTTCATCTTAAGCAACATTATAGTAGGCGCCATGGAAAACTACCCTATGATTCTTAACTTTTGCTTTATAGGGTTGGTGTTAGGAAGCTTGCCCGCAATATATATAAGGGCTAAAGGCGATGGAATCCATAATCGAAACTGGTTGTTCTTCGTGCTGGGACTTGGTGTTATGATCTTTATGACCTTCGTAAGCCCTGACGCTACAGCTAATAAAACCATTACGGAATTCGGTGGAGTTGATGCCGGTTTATGCATATGGTTTGCCTTTACCGCTGCCATTGGATGTATCGCAATGATACTTCCGGGGCTTTCAGGCTCATTGGTACTGTTACTTTTCGGTACATACGGCGCTATCATGGAGTCCATAGCAACGTTTAACATGGTTCTCATTTGTTCTACAGGCGCAGGTGTTCTTTTGGGCGGTGCCCTTGGGGTCAAGGTTATAAAAAACATGTTGAGATTCCACCCACAAGCACTTTACTTTGCGATCTTAGGACTCATGGTCGGATCAATGATTATTATATGGCCGGGATTTAACATGGGGACCCAAGGAATTATCGCAATTTGCGGTTTAATAGGATTCACCTTGATAGCTT
>JAFYUX010000037.1 GCA_017549385.1 Bacillota bacterium | reverse complement strand
GCGCAATATGCCTGGGCTTCTGTGAGAGACATTCTGGATAAGAGCCAGAACAATTGCTTGCGTTCAGCAGGAAGTGAGTGGAAGGTATCTAGTTCAGTCCGACTCATCATAGAGAGAACTTTTCTAGAAAAGTACTTAGTAGGTGTTTTCAAAGCAGCTTCGACTACGGCCTCATACTGCGCCAGATCACTAATGTGCGCCTTGAGTTCTTTTGCAATTAGCTCTCCAGACTGAAATCCAATTGCAGAAAGCATGGAACCAAGTCCAGGAAACGGGCCACGGTCGTGCCAGACCTCATCAAGTCTCTGCTTACACCAACTAATGCATTCATTCCAGTTTCCAGGGATGCATTCTTTGATGATTTCAAGGGCTTTGATAGTTTGAAGCAGAACGCTAATTACAGCGTCGTAAGACAACTGCTCTGTTGCGTAGGAGAACTCATCAAAGTAATCATCTTCTGCAAAAACGGTAATCGATCTCATATCGAATTCAGGATGATCAGAAGCATATTCCATCATCTCGCGATAAGGGAGCAAGAAACCGTCTTTTCGGTCGTCCCGGATTGAGTGACCGAGCATTGTTTCCCACAAAATAGAACGCAGTTCGCTATCATATGTGTGATTGTGTTCTGGAGGTTCTGTGATAGATGTAATCTTGCCGATGCCCATAACAACACGCTTGGCATCATCGATAAAAGGTACCTGCTTTGCATAAGGGATTACCAAGGATGAACCAATCTGGACATCCTCGTAGAACACCTCGAAAATTGCTCGCTGGTTTACTGCATCCTGTACCCAGTTGGTGGGGAACGGAAGATCAGGTTCTCTGCAAGGATCGTAGTCAATTGCAAACCTGCGCACCAGATTACCAATGTTATCCTGGTTGTCTTTACCCAACATTGTCCAGCCAAAAGGCCGTGCAGGAATGGAGAAAGGAGGATACACTAACTCTGTTTCCAAAAAATGGCCGTGAGTTTTAGGGTTGCTGGATTTATACGGATGAACAGTCTTTTTTACATAACTATCTGGAGACATGAAGCAGCCGCCTTCGGACAAACAAGGAATCTCTGCCTCATGGCCTTTGATAGGGCAACCACTAAGTCTTTCTTCTAACTCATCGTTTCTGCTGCCTGAGATGTTTTTCAACCGCAGGCAGGCATTGTTATAGCAGGGCTTGTTGCACACAAGCCCGCTATATCCATTGTCTTTCCACGGTATTCTTACAGATAAATGTTGAGCCATTTTCTGCCTCCGTTCTAATTGTGGAAGTTACAGCTTGTTCATAATCGTCAGCAGACTCTGATAGCTGTCTACATCGTGGTATTTTACATTGCTGGTGGAAATCTCATTGAAGAGTTTCTTGGCACAAGCAATCTTTGCTTGCTCGATGGGACGCAGGTTCAGACTTTCCATGGTGCCCTTGGTTTCTGCAATAAAGAAAATGTGCTTTACGCTACCTTCATTAAATGCGATCGCCCAGTCCGGAGAATAGTTGCCCACCGGTGTGGGAATGTGGAAGCCTTTAGGTAGTTTGGCATATACACAAACTTCCTCGGCGGCATCCAGATCTTCTGCAAATCGTCTTTCGATACTCTTTTCAGCAGAACCATCGGTAAAGACATAGTCCTGAATAGCTTTGTTCGCACGGAAGGCCTTATCAAAACTCTGGCTGCTCTTTTCAGCGGTGAAAATTGCACTGTCGTATGTTCCGTCGGTCTGATCGTAGGTAATTTTTTGTACGATCATAGTAGCCTTCTGCTCATTGATCAGCTTTACAACCTTGGAAATAAACTCTTCCGGATTGTTCTTGAAGTTGTGAACTGTATCCACACGCAGGCCGGAAAGAATTTTAGCAACAGTGCGACGAGTCAGGACAGTGCCTTCTGCAATCTTTCCGATCAGATCGTACTTAACCCGGCTGGATTCTGCGTGCTGCAGAGTCTGAGTGCGGGTTTTTGCTGTTTTAAAGGAATCTCCACGTTCTACTTCATGCTGGTTCATCTGCGTTTTCTGCTGACCCACAGAGGTGGTGTACTGCAGCTGAGAAACAACCAACTTTTCTTCAATATGAGCGATAGCCTTTTGAATCAACTCTTCGCTGTCAAAAGAAACTGTATAAGCGTATTTGTGATTGATGTAGTTCCAAAGTGTCTGGAATTCCTTTTTGTAGAAATTATCATTCAGAGGATTGTCCGTTACTTTGGTATCGTGAGCGTTGGAGATCATATCCTTCAGGACGCTTTCATCAAATACTGCCTGTACCAGCTTGTGGATGCCATCAGCCATAGGTGCAAGGTTCATGGGTAGCGGAGCCAGGGTGCCGGCAGCAAGATCTGCACGATACTGATCGGTGACTTTTCTTTCCCGGTTGATGTATCTGTTTTCAATCAGATAGTACTCAATATCGTCAGCGGTGCCTGCATCAATCATAGTCTGAACACCATCCACCAGAACGATCTTGCCGGTGAAGTATTCGCTGGTAGCAGTCAGCGGACGATCGTACAGCATAGTCTTGATGTCAGTCTGTAATGCTTTAACAAAATCCTTATAGCTTTCGTTTGCAATGACAGTTAGCACATTGATGTCGTGCACAGAGTCACCGCAGGTTTCAGTATCCATCCGGTTGCCTGCTTGGTTAACACACAGACGCAGACCACGGCCAACTTCCTGCCGCTTAGCAGTCGTACTATCAGAATGTCTTAATGTACAGATCTGGAAAACGTTAGGGTTGTCCCAGCCTTCACGCAGGGCAGAGTGTGAGAAGATAAACCGAGTAGGTTCATCAAAGCTCAGCAGGCGCTCTTTGTTCTTCAGAATCAGATCATAAGCAGAAATATCGTCAGAGAATTCGCTGCCACGCTTCAGTTCGCTGTTTACACTTCTGCCGGTCTTCTTATCG
>JAFYUX010000036.1 GCA_017549385.1 Bacillota bacterium | reverse complement strand
GAAAGAAATATCAGACTTATTTATTACAAGCCGATTAAGACTTTCGAAGACTCATTCACTTATGTGACAGATATCGAAGAGTACAAGACTCTCTTCACAAACCTCAGAGACAGACTTGATGAACACGGTTTCACTTACGGTTCCGCATCAGTTATGGACTATACATTTGTAGTGGGACCATTAAAGCTTGCTATTTCATTTGGCTGCGTAGCTGCGGCGGTTCTCCTCCTGGCTACAATCTTCCCGATGAAGAGAAAACACAAGCTTATTATAGGTGGCTTGGGGCTTCTCTGTGTATGCGGAGCATACGTGGCGATACCGAGCTGGTTCGAACTTATTCTCAGCTTTGCATCGGCAGTTGTATTTGCATGTCTTGCAGTAGTTGTTTATACGGCAGCCAGCAAGTCGGTGAGTACAAAATTTGACGAAAGTACTGCTCTGGTAAAGATTATCGGTGTTGCAGCACTTACTCTTGCAGTTTGTGTTCTTATCGGTCTTGCCGGAGGCATGATGACGGCAGCTCCGCTGGCATCAGTAACATATATGCTGGAAATCGATATTTTCAGAGGTGTAAAGCTGGCGCAGCTTTTACCGATTGCATTCTTTGCTGTAGCATATCTTGCGTACTTTGGTTTTGGCGAGAAAAAGACAAGACCTGGTGCACTTGAAATCCACGATCTCAAGGATATGTTAAACACTCAGATCAGAATCTGGATGATTGTTATTGTTGGATGCTTAGGACTTGTAGGTGTTTATTACATCATGCGTACAGGTCACGATTCTTCACTTGAGGTTGCAAGCTTTGAAATGCTCTTCAGAAACTATCTGGAGGAAAATCTCATTGCAAGACCAAGAACAAAGGAAATCCTTTTTGCATTCCCGGCGATTATGCTTATGGTTTACACTGCTGCAAGGAAGCTCAGACTCTGGACAATCCTTTTCGGTCTTTGCGGCGTTGTCGGTATGACTTCTGTATGTAACACATTTATGCACTTCAGAACTCCGCTCTATCTCGGTTTTGCGCGTACTGCGTATTCATTCCTTGGCGGCCTTGTTATCGGTGTAATCGGCATACTGATTTTTGAATTATTACTCAGAATTTATAATAAATATATCGCGGCTTATTTCCAGTAAGCCGCATGTCCTTATGGACAAAACAGATTTAGGAAGGCGTAAAGCAAGATAAATGTACAAGATATTAATCTCGGGATATTATGGATTCAACAATATCGGTGACGAATCCATTCTGCGTGCCGTGGTGGACAACCTGAAAGAGAAACTTGATGATATAGAAATCACGGTACTTTCTCAGGATCCTGAGGGTACCAGAGAAAAATATGATGTGAGATCAGTAGATCGAAAATCTATAAAGAGCATAATAGGTGCTATCAGAAAGTGTGACCTTCTCATCAGTGGCGGTGGCAGTCTTCTTCAGGACGTTACCAGCAAAAAGAGCATACTTTACTATATCTTTATTATGCAGATTGCTTACCTTTTCAGAAAAAAGGTGTTTATCTACAGTCAGGGCATTGGCCCTATCAATTCAGCACTCAACAGAAAACTCACTACTCGCACTTTGTCAAAGGCTTGCGGCATTGTAGTAAGAGACGAACAGTCAAAGGATTTTCTGGCTGAAATCGGTGTAGACAAGGAAAAAGTAATCGTTACTGCAGACCCTGTACTTCGTGTAAAACCTGCTCCTCTTGAAATCGGACAGGCTATACTCAAGGACGAAGGCGTTCCTGTAGATGACGGAAAACTTACCGTTGGCTTTGCCATCAAGGAGCGTAAGCTTGAAAGCGCTTTTATGGACGAAGTTTGCGAAGCAATCGAAAAGATTACTGACAATTACGATGCAAAAGTGGTTCTCATTCCATTCCATTTTTCAGAAGATATCAAAGTTATCGATGAACTGGAAAAAAGACTGGGAAACCGCGTGTATACAGTAAAGAAAAAGTGTCTTACTAATGAAATGTTAAGTATAATAGGAAATATGGATATACTTGTAGGCGTAAGACTCCATGCCCTTATTCATGCGGCGATTATGGACGTGCCTATGATCGGTATTTCTTATGACCCAAAGATAAATTCATTCCTCAGATCTATCGGCATGAGAGCAGTGAGCTCTGTGTACGATTTTAACGCTCCTTACTTCATGGAAGAGTTCGACAGGACTCTGGAAACAAGGGACGAGATCAGGGCAAAAGTTCGTGAGCGACTTGTGGGGCTCACAAAGGCTCTGGACAACAATGAGGAACTTATAAAAAATATAATGGAGAACTAATCACATTATGAAATCAAACAAGAGAATCAAAATACTTGGCGTACCGGTAGACATGGTGGACAAGGATCAGGCAATGGCTATGTTTGAGGAAGATTTCGTAAAGGACGGCGTGACTATGGTAGTTACACCAAACTCCGAAATCGTTCAGAATGCATCAAAAGACGAATCTCTGAAAGCTCTCATCGGCTCCGCCGACCTGATTATTCCAGACGGCATCGGTCTTGTTTATGCGTCAAAGATCCTGGGATGCCCGCTTAAAGAGCGAGTAACAGGTATCGACTTCCTGGAAAGCATCGTTGCTTACCTCGAAAAGACAGGCAAATCTATCTACTTCTTTGGAAGCAAGCCAGGTGTTGCAGATGCAGCAGCTGCAAAGATAAAAGAAAAATACCCTGCTCTCAAGGTTGCAGGTACACATCACGGATATTTCAAGCCAGAAGAAGAACCTCAGATTGTAAAAGAAATCAACGACAGTGGCGCTGACTTCCTCTGCGTAGCTCTGGGTGCTCCAAAGCAGGAAAAGTTTATTAGTGATCATAAAGCAGAATTAAATGTAAACGGTGCCATCGGCGTAGGCGGAAGCCTTGACGTATGGGCCGGCACACTCAAGAGAGCTCCTGAGTTTTATCAGAAGCATGGTCT
>JAFYUX010000035.1 GCA_017549385.1 Bacillota bacterium | reverse complement strand
TCTGCCTTTGTCACCGTAACAATATCTGCTGTTATACTTCCGTCTCTGAGAGAAATTTCAATCCTATCGCCTGCACTTAACGAACCTGTATCAGTTATAACCTTTCCTGTCTCAGGCTCTCTTATGACTGCAAATCCTTTTTTTATACTGTTTTCAGGATTTCCTGCCTCAAGCATCAGTCTGAAATTTTCAAGTCGGCTTTCTAGTAAAGCTGTTCTTTTTTCAAAGCCGGATAAAAGAGCATTTTTCTGCATCTCAACTCTGTGATTCCACATCTCTGTCCTTCTTGAAAATATAAGTGACATCATCTGAGGATCAAATCTTCTGAGAGCAGCTTCTCTAAGTTCCATGTTTCTTTTTAGAGAGATTTTCATGCGTTCCATATTGTCATTTATCTCTCTTTTCAGTGCAAAGGTATCTGGCACCGCCATGACAGCGGCAGCTGTCGGAGTTTCAGCACGCATATCAGCAGCGTAATCAGATATTGAGAAATCTGTTTCGTGACCTACAGCAGAAATTACTGGAATACGTGAAGCAAAAATGCTGCGGGCTACAATTTCCTCATTGAAAGCCCAGAGTTCTTCCAGTGACCCGCCGCCTCTGCCTACGATGATTACATCAACATCGTTAAAGCTGGCATTTACGTGGTCGATAGCACCTGCAATATCTGCTGCAGCTCTATCTCCCTGTACAAGACAGGGATAAACCAGTACATCGGTCATATCGTTTCTTGAGCGGATAATTTTAAGAATATCTCTAACTGCCGCCCCTGTAGGTGAAGTAATTACGCAGACTTTTCCGGGAAATACAGGAATAGGCTTTTTGTTCTCAGGATTAAATAAGCCTTCCTTGAGAAGTTTCTCATATAAAGCCTTGAAAGCCATATGCAGGGCACCTTCGCCGGATATCTCCACATCTCTCACGTTTAATGAGTAGTATCCTCCTTTTTCATAAACGGAAAGGTAGCCAGCAATAACAACATCCATACCGTCAGTAAGCTGGTATCTGATGTTTTTTGCCGTGCTTGCCGCCATAAAACAGGAAATCTTGCTGCCCTGGTCTTTGAGTGTAAAATACACGTGACCAGTACTGTGATACTTGATGTTTGAGATTTCTCCGGTTACAGACACATTTCCCAAAATAGGATCGGTCTGAAGTATCCTGCCTATATATCTATTTAGCTGTGATACTGTAATGGGTTTCATTGCCATATATTATCTCCATGATATATATGCTGAACAGCTCCGGCTTTCGCCGGAGCATGATTTCAGTTATTAGAATGTGATTCCGTAACCCTTGCGGCGTTCTTCAACTGCTGCGAGTTCTTCGTCATTGAGAACATGAACAGGTACAGGCATTTCACCAGTAAGTACCATCATGTTTGCATAATATTCTGTAGTTTCCAGTCTGTAGTAAGCCTGAATAAGATCAGTGCCCCAAGTGAGAGCGCCGTGGTTAGCTAAGAGGCATGCAGCATGACCGTGTACATGTGGAACGATAGTTTCTGCAAGCTCAGGTGTGCCAGGAACAGCAAATGGTGCTACTGGAACTTCGCCAAGAATGAGAACTGCTTCTGTTACCACTGGCTTGTTTAATGGCTTTCTTGCACATGCGAAAGCTGTGCTCACTGGTGGATGAGCATGAACTACTGCGTTCATGTCAGGTCTTTCTTCGTAAACCTTGAGGTGAAGCTTTATTTCAGAAGAGATTTTGTAATCTCCATTCTTTTCGATGATGTTGCCGGAGGCATCAACCTTAACAAGCATTTCTTCTTTCATGAAGCCTTTTGAAACACCTGATGGTGTTACCCAGAAGTTGCCGTCTTCGGCACGACAGCTGATGTTGCCGTCGTTTGCTGCGCAGAAGTTTTTGTCGTACATACGTCTGCCGATATCCAGGATAAGGGCTTTTGCTTCTGAATCTGTAGGTAATTTTACTGTATTACTCATTTTTTGCTGCCTCCATCTTTTTCTTGATTTCCTTGAGGGATTCGCTGAATGGTGGGTATGCAATACCGAATTCAGTGATGATACCTGTGATAAGGCTGTGATCTGTTACGTCAAATGCAGGGTTGTAAGTCTTTGCTGCTTCTGGAGCCATAGGTTCTGTGTACCACTGCTTTTTGATTTCGTCTCCAGGACGTTCTTCGATTTCGATGTCTGCACCTGTTGCACATTCGAAGTCGATAGTAGATGTTGGAGCTGAAATATAGAATGGAACACCGTAATGCTTTGCGATGATAGCAACGCCAGAAGTACCGATCTTGTTTGCAGAGTCACCGTTTGCAGCTACTCTGTCACAACCTGTGATTACTGTCTGTACCCAACCCTTCTGCATTACAGAAGATGCCATGTTGTCACAGATGAGAGTAACGTCCATACCTGCTTCTGAGAGTTCGAAAGATGTAAGTCTTGCACCCTGAAGTAGAGGTCTTGTTTCGTCTGCGAAAATCTTGAAGTCATAACCCTGTTCGTGACCGAGGTACATAGGAGCTGTAGCAGTACCGTACTTTACTGTTGCAAGCTGACCTGCATTACAGTGAGTGAGGATACCCTGTCCCTTTTTGAGAACTGTAAGACCGTATTCGCCAAGTCTTCTGCATACATCGATGTCTTCTTCTCTGATAGTGAGAGCTTCTTGCTTGAGAATTTCTACGAGACCTGCTACGCCAGCACCCTTAGATGTTTCTGCCTTTGCATACATACGGTCGAGAGCCCACATGAGGTTTACCGCAGTTGGGCGAGCAGACTTGAGATAATCTCTTGCTTCTGCCAGCTTTGCGTAGAATACTTCTTCGTCATCGCCACATTCTGGAGCGAGGTCGAGAGCAGCGAGGTAAAGACCGATAGCTGCAGCTACGCCGATTGCAGGAGCACCTCTAACCTTTAAGAGGTAGATTGCTTCTCTGATATCTTCCTGAGCTCTGAGCTCGAGTAATTTCATTGTGCCAGGTAACAGAGTCTGATCGATGATGATAAGACGCTGTCCATCTGCTGAAAGGTCAACAGTGCTAAATGTTACACCCTTTTTTTCTGCCATGATTGTTTCTCCTTTTCACTATACTGATGCTTTTACTATCATGATAAAGTTTCTCATAAGGTCCAGATTGTTGAAGATAACCTGAGCCTGAGTATCTCCACCGCCGCCTTTTCCGCCGGCGCCTGTTGCAAATTCTTTTACGATCTTTCCGCACTTGAGCTTGCTCTTGCCGCTGTGAGTTAAAAATACACAAAGGTCTGATGCAGAAGAAATCGCTACCGGAAGATCTGTCATCTCTACCAGTTTTTTTGCTATACGCTTGAGATCATCTATCTTTGCATTTTCCATTTCACCAACAACCACTCTGTCAGCTTCAGCCAGCATTTTTTCTGCATGGATCTCAGCAAATGTATTTTTCATTCGGTTGAGATTTTTTCTGATGCTTTCATTTTTGTCGTCAGCTATCTTTATCTTGTCCAGCAGACTGAACTCGTCAGCTGAATATTTTTCGTTGAGAACAGTAGTGACATTGTGTTTCTGTCTATAGTCCATCAGAGCTCTTCTGCCGCACTTGAAATGGATACGAGTCATACCCTTGTACTTTTCTGTTCTGATGAGCTTTATAACCCCTATCTGGGATGTATTTGCAGGATGCGGGCAACAACATGCCACGCAGTCAACACCCGGTACAGTTACAACTGTAATGTCTTCTTCTACTTTGAGTTCTTTTCTCAGAGGAAGAGCTGATGCTGCCTCGAAATTTTCCAGAACTTCCACCGTTACAGGAAGCGCATCATAAATCACCTGATTTGCAAGATCTTCTATCTTGTCCAGCATTTCCTGAGTGATCTCTTTTGAATCGATATCAAAAGTAGCATGTTCCTCACCGAGATGGAAACCCTTGTTGTCCAGATCGTACACCTTTTTAAAGAGACCCGAAAGAATGTGCTCACCCAGGTGATTCTGCATATGATCAAATCTGCGGTTCCAATCAATCACCATGTGCACGACAGCTCCCGCTGACATCTTTGATAATGCCGCATCTGCCGCCTCAGAATCCTCTGCAGCAGAAGGATCCAAAGTATGAACAATCACGCCATTTTCTTCCTGAACATCCACAACAGGGATACCATTTACAGTACCTCTGTCGCAAGGCTGTCCACCTGCTGCCGGAGCAAAGACAGTTCCCTCAAGAACAAGTCTGTTACCTTCAAGACTAACCACTGTAGAGTCAGCCTCTTTCATGTACATATCCGTCTGAAATAATTTAACTGTCATTTTTTATCCTTTAAATTGACTGAGTTCTACAAGATTTCTGCCCTTTTCATAGTACATTTCTGTTCTTCTGAAGGACCATTCTGCTCTTTCATAAGGAACTTCACAGAACTTGCATAACTCTTCTACCAGTACCTCTGCATTGAGGTTTCCTCTGCTGCCTGTGCGAAGCATCATTGAGAGAGTCACCTTGTCATCACCCTTCACGGTAGTGATGGAATGGATGTGAGGTCTGATATCACTTTCGACTTCTTTCTTTTTCTTTTTTGAAAACTTTTTATTCATAATCTGTTCTTGCTTCATGAACGGGCGGATACCTTCCACAACTTTTGTCATATTTTCTGTTGTGCCCTTGAACACCACCTTGTAAGAAGCAAAATCTAAAGCTGCTGCAATCGGAGTCTTTGATGTCTCTGCCATGTCTGTGCAAGAAAGAATACCAAGACCTGCCGGCATCTGAGCTTGAAGCATCTTGAGTGCTTCTGCAGCAGGATAATCGATCTCTGTCTCAAACTCCATGTACTCTGCGCCACTCTCAAAGCCCAGTGAGAGAGGAAGAGCAAAAGCGATCCTTGCGTGAGGATTGTAGCCCTGAGAATACTTGAGCTTGATCTGCGCTCTCTTAAATGCCCTCTGGAAAAGTCTCAGAAGGTCGAGATGCGAAATATATTTTAATCTGTCTTCTTTTGAAAACTTCAGTAAATAACGTCCCATAGCCACCTCTATGAATAATTTGCGCCCTGCTGATATTCAGGACATTCTACAAATCTCTTTATGCCACAGCCCGTACAGCCCTTTCTGCAGTCAGGAGTCTGTACTTCTTCCATGGCTCTCTCGAGTTCCTTGAGGAAATACTTCTTTGTTACGCCGCAGTCGATAATATCCCAAGGCAGGTATTCGTCCGCTCCGCGTACACGCTGAGAGTAAAATTCAGGAACAATGCCTGTTTCTTCGAATGCCTGGAGCCACTTGTCGTACTTGAAGTGTTCGCCCCAGCTGTCAAACTTGCAACCAAGTTCCCAGGCTCTGATGATAGTTTCGTTTAACTTTCTGTCAGCTCTTGCAAATACAGCCTCAAGGAAGCTTGTTTCTGTACCATGATACTGGAAAGAAACATTTTTCATCTTTTTGAAACGTTCTTTAAGGTAAGAATGCTTCTGGTCAAATTCTTCTGGTGAGTTCTGACCTGCCCACTGGAACGGAGTCTGTGCCTTTGGTACGAAGTTTGATACGCTGACAGTCACATTGAATCTGCCCTTATTTTTGCCGATTTCTCTGTTGATGTCTGAAATACGCTGAGCGATTTCTACAATACCGTCAAGATCTTCGTATGTCTCGCCAGGAAGACCAATCATGAAATAAAGCTTGATGTTGTTGTAACCAAGCTCGATAACCTTGCGAGCCGCATTGTTTATATGTTCGTCTGTAATAGACTTGTTGATAACATTTCTGAGACGCTGCGTACCTGCTTCTGGTGCAAATGTAAGGCCTGTCTTTCTGTATTCCTGGATTTCCTGAAGAATCTTAAATGAGAAAGAATCCAGTCTGAGAGATGGAAGTGAAAGGCCAGCTTCTCTCTGCTTGCATGAGCTCATAAGATCAGTTACCAGCGGTTCGATTTCTGAATAGTCACTTGTAGAAAGTGAGAGGATAGACATTTCGCCGTGGCCTGTGTTTTCCAGTTGCTTTTCTGCGTACTCAACAACCTTGCTGCGTGAACGTTCTCTTACAGGTCTGCAGATCATACCAGCCTGACAGAATCTGCAACCTCTAGTACAACCTCTGAAAAGCTCGATAATTGATCTGTCGTGAACAATATCTACAAATGGAACGATAGGCTTTAATGGATAAGAAACCTTGTCCATATCCATAACAATACGCTTTACTACCGTGTCGGCAGCGCCGTCGTAAAGCTTTTTGTGACCTGTCATTTTGCCTTCTGCGTCATACTCTGGTTCGTAAAGCGATGGTACATATACACCATTGATACCAGAGAGAGTCTTGAGGAGTTCAGCCTTACTACCGCTAGCCTTTTTGTTGGCAATAATAGCTTCTGATACTTCGATGAGAACTTCTTCGCCATCACCGATCATAAAGAAGTCGATGATTTCTGCCAGAGGTTCTGGGTTGAAAGAACAGTTGCCGCCTGCAGCGATAACAGGATAAGAATCATCTCTGTCCTTTGATCTGAATGGAATACCTGCAAGGTTGAGCATGTTGAGAATGCTTGTGAAAGATAACTCGTACTGAAGTGTAAAACCAAGTACGTCCATGTCTTTTGCAGGCATCTTTTTTTCAATTGTGAAAAGCGGAATATCGTTTTCGCGCATCAGGTTTTCCATATCTACGCCAGGAGCAAAAAGTCTCTGACAGAAGATACCCGGATGTTCGTTTAATACATGATAAATAATCTGGAGACCCAGATATGACATACCG
>JAFYUX010000034.1 GCA_017549385.1 Bacillota bacterium | reverse complement strand
CGGTGGTGCTATGTCTGTAACTGGTATCCAGGCTGCTATCGATGCTCCTGCTCTCGAAGGTATCGAAGTTGCTATCAAGGAAATCAATGACAACGGTGGTGTAAACGGCAAGATGCTCGAGTTCATCAACATGGACTCTGCTTCTGAACCTGCTACAGCAGGCGAAGTATCTAAGCAGCTCATCGATCAGGGCGCTGTAGCTATCGTAGCTTCTTCTGACTACGACTTCGGTGGTGCGGCTTCTAGAGCTGCTCAGGAAGCTGGTATCGTTGGTATCACTCCAACAGCTTCTTCTCCACTCTACTCTTCAACAATGCTCGGCGACAAGCAGTTCACACTCTCTATGTGGAACACAACTATGGGTGCTGCAGTAGCTGAATATGCATTCAACGAAAAGGGTTATGACAGTGTATATGTAATCACTGACGACTTTATCGATTATACTAAGTCACTTTCTCAGTACTTCCAGGTATCTTTCGAAAAGTTAGGTGGTACTATTGTTCGTGAAGACATCTTCTCTCAGGGCAAGTTAGATACAGCGGCTCTCATCGCTCACTACAAGGCTCTCGAAACTCAGCCAGACTTCATCTACATTTCTTCTTACATGCCTGATTTAGGTACACTCGTTAAGGAATTTAGAACAGCTGGTATCGATCTTCCTATCTACGGTGGCGACGCTTATGACGATCCATCATTCTTCGAACTCTTAGGCACTGAATATGCTAACGATATCGTATTCGATACTCACGCATACCTCAGCGAAGAAGCAGTTCCTGGTTTCAACGCTTACGTAGAACTCTACAAGGAAGTTATGGGTAAGGATCTCGACGCTTGCTGGTCACTCGCTGGTTACGACGTAATCCAGATTCTTGCAGAAGCTATGGCTGAAACAGGTGGTACTGATGGTGCTGCTATGGCTAAGTACATGGAAGATACAGTATTCGAATGTCTCACTGGTACAGTAGACTGGTCTGATGCTGCTTCTGGTCACGAACCAAACAAGACAGCTTGTCTCGTAGAACTCGTTGACGCTCAGCCTGTATTCATCAAGTGGTACGCTCCAGAATACATCCCAGCTCCTTAATATAGAGTTGAGATAATTCCTGATTTATTTAACAAAAATTATCAATAAGGTAAAGTACTATTCAGGCGTGTGCATGCACACGCCTGAATCATAGTGTTAGGAGCATTATGGAAAACAAATCATTTCTCGAAGTAAAATCAATTTGTAAATCATTTGGCAGTCTCAAGGCGGTTAATGACGTAAGCATGAGAATTGAAACAGGTGAAATACTTGGTCTTATCGGTCCAAACGGTTCTGGTAAATCTACATTTATCAACCTCATTACTGCGATGCTTAAAAAAGACAGCGGTAGTGTAATGCTGGACGGTGTGGACTTAAGCAGTATGCCTGCTCATAAAGTGCCAAAGAATGGTCTTGCTAGAACATATCAGACAGTAAGACTCTTTAAAAATCTTACATGTAGAGAAAACCTTATCATTGGCGCTATTGGCGTTGGCATCTCACAGAAGGAAGCTAACAAGATTGCTGATGAACTCCTGGAAGAAATGGGTCTTGCTGAAAAGGCGGATTCATTTGTAGAAAATCTCACTTTCAGTGAACAGCGTTTTCTCGAAATCAGCCGTGCTCTCGCATGCAAGCCAAAGTTTGTGCTTCTTGACGAGCCAGCAGCTGGTCTTAATGAAGAAGAAACTCAGCATATGCTTGATTTGCTTAAGGAACTTCCAGCAAAGAAGCATATCGGTATTTTAATCGTAGACCATGACATGCACCTTATCATGACTCTTTGTGATAAGCTCCATGTACTTAACTATGGTCAGACAATCGCCGAAGGCAAACCGGAGGTAGTACGTGCTAATCCGGAAGTAGTTAAAGCATATTTAGGGAGTACAGCAGAATGAGTGAATTAAAGACAACTTCACAGGAAGAAAGAGAAGTTATTCTCAGTGCTTCGGACTTACATGTTGGCTATGGTTCTGTACTTGCTCTGCATGGTGTTTCGCTTGAAATCAAAAAAGGCGAACTCGTTAGTATCTGCGGTATCAACGGTTCCGGTAAAACTACTATCATGCGTACATTAGCAGGTGTACTCAAGCCAAAGTCCGGCAAAATCACATTTAAGGGTACAGACATCACTGGCAAAAAGCCTGAACAGGTTCATAAGCTTGGTGTTGCGCTTGTTCCACAGGGAAGAGAAATTTTCCCATCTCTTACAGTTGCAGAAAACCTTCGTATTGGTGCATTTGGTTGTTACAAGCCAGCTCAGTACCAGAAGGATCTTGAAACTATGTTTGAACTGTTCCCAATCTTAAAGGAACGTTACAATCAGGGCGGTGGCCTCCTTTCAGGTGGCGAACAGCAGATGCTGGCTATCGCTCGTGGACTTATGTCCAACCCAGATCTTCTCATGTTAGACGAACCTTCTTTAGGTCTTTCGCCAAACAGAGTAGATCAGATTTTTGAACTTATCGAAGAACTTAAGTCTCGTGGCATGACAATCCTTCTGGTAGAACAGAATGCTGAACGTGCTGCAAGCATTTCAGATAGAGTATATCTGCTCTCAAACGGTAGAGTAGAATTCTCAGGCAAGGCAGAAGATATGGCAAGTGCCATTGACGTTGCTTCACTTTACATGGGTGGAAAGGAGGAAGTTAAGTAAATGAGTTTATCAATTGTAATTGAATTTATTATTAACGTCCTCAGTATGGGTAGCCTTTATGCTCTCATCGCTCTTGGTCTCGTAATCGTATATGGTATCTGTAAGCTTATCAACTTCGCTTACGGTGAATACATCACAGCCGCAGCTTATCTTTTAGTTTTCTGCGCTGGATTAAGCCTTCCATGGTGGGTAGCATTCGTGTTAGCTATCTTAGGTGGTGCACTTATCGGTTTCCTCAGTGAACTTATAGCATATAGACCATTTAGAGGTCGTTCTTTAGATGCTCTTCTGGTAACATCTTTTGGTATCAGTATCATTCTTCAGAGAGTATTCCAGGTGTTTATCTCGCCACGTCCAAAGGCAGTAAATCTTCCTGCTTTCATGAGTGCTACAATTTCACTTTTTGGTATCACTACACCGTTAAGAAATATCATCGTAATCATAACTACAGCTGTACTGCTTCTCGTACTTCTCTATATCATGCAGAAGACTCCGCTTGGTATTGCTATGAGAGCCGCAGCTGAAAACTTCACTACAGCTCGTCTTATGGGCGTAAACGCAAATCTTGTTATTTCTACAGCATTTATCATTTCTGGTTTCCTTGCAGGTTTTGTATGTCTGTTCTGGGTTGCTCGTACTGGTTCTGTAGAACCTACACTTGGTGCGTCTCCACTCCTTATCGGCTTTATCGCTGTAGTAGTAGGTGGTATGAATTCACTTCCAGGTGCAGTAGTAGGTGGTTATCTCTATGCATTAGTTGCAAACGTTCTTTCGCTTGCATTACCGACTTCACTGCTCTCATATCGTGATGCCATCATGTTCGTTATCGTAATTTGCTTCCTCGTTCTCAAGCCTGAAGGTCTGATTCGCGGAAACTATCAGGAGGAGCGTGTAGGGTAATGGCAAAAAACAGAATCAAGAACAATCACGGTATTTCATCAAAGCTTTCAACTCCGATTATGCTTTCTGTAATCTTAGTATTAGTCGGTTACTTTATCTGGTGGCTTAACATTCCATTCGTGCAGGATATTTATACATCTGCAGCTATTACGCTTGTAATGGTATTAGGTTTCCAGATCTTTAATGGTAACTCAGGTATTCTCAGCTGGAGTTACGTAGGGTTTGTAGGTATTGGTGCATTCTCATCAGCGATCTTCTCAATGACTCCTCAGATGAAGTCAATGCAGATGCCTGAAATGTATCCATTCCTCGTAAACATTCATGTACCATTTGTAGTAGCTCTTATCTTAGGTGCTATTGTGGCGGCTATTATTGCAGCTGTTGTTGCATGGCCAATGATGAAGATTTCAGATGACGCTGGTGCTATCACTCAGTTCGCTCTCCTTATCGTAATCCACGTAATCCTTGCTCAGTGGTCAAAGGTTACAAATGGTCCAAGAACATTTACTCTTGGTGGTCAGACTCTCACAACTATCTGGGTAGCAATGATCTCAGGTGTTGTAGTACTGTTTATAGCATATTTCTTTAAGGAGTCATCACTTGGTCTCAAGCTCCGTGCTACTAGAGATGACCGTTATGCAGCATGCTCAAGCGGTATCGATATGGTAAAGACACGTTACTTAAGTTACATCTTTAGTGCAGCTATTGGTGGCTTTGCAGGTGGTCTTTACTCACACTATATCCTGTCAATCAATGCATCAGCATTCTATATGACATTACTCTTTAATCTGCTTTCAATGGCTGTTATCGGTGGTAAGATGTCTGTTTCAGGTGCATTCTTCGGTACAATTCTCCTTACACTGGCTCGTCAGGGTCTCCGTCAGATAGAACCTGTACTCACAAACATGGGTGTAAACGCATCTGGTTCAACAGAAATCATCGTAGCAGTACTTATGATCGTCTTCCTCGTATTCCGTGCAAACGGTATCATGGATAGATACGAACTTTCTCCTTCAAGCTTAAAGAGCTTATTTAGCAGAAAGAAGAAAGCTGAAAAGAAGTCTGCTTAATTTAGCAGATACATTAACCTTAAATGGAGGTTATACAATTATGAAATGTTTAACTGAAAATCAGGCATATTATTCATTTTCTGTAGAAAACGCACCAGTTCTCACAGTAGAACAGGGTGAAGCTTTTTCGCTTGATACTCAGGATTGCTACGGCAATCAGGTAAAGTCTCAGGATGATGCTATGGACAGCTTTGACTGGAACCATACAAATCCTGCAACTGGTCCAGTTTATGTAGAAGGCGTTAAAAAGGATGATGTTATTTGCATCGACATTCAGAAGATTGACCTTAGAGGTAAGTCAGTGATGGTTACTTACAAGGGCTGTGACATTGCTCAGGGTGTAGACGCTTCTGAAGTTTGTCTGATGGAAAATTCAAACGGCATCCTTGATATTCCTACAAAGAAGGGCAACATTCAGGTTCCTATCAAGCCTATGATTGGTGTTATCGGTGTTGCTACTCCAGAGCCTGTTGGAAATGCTGTTCCTGGCGACCACGGTGGCAACATGGACTGTAACCTCATTTGCGAAGGTGCAAAGCTCTACCTCAAGGCATACGCAGATGGTGCTCTCGTATCATGCGGCGATATCCACGCTGTAATGGGCGATGGCGAAGTAGTATCATGCGGTGCAGAAACTCCAGCAACAGTAACTCTTTCAGCTGCTGTAGTTGGCGAAAAGAAGCTTCCAGTTCCTTTCCTGGAAACTGAAGATCTCTATGTTGTGATTGCATCTGATCCAGATCTGGATGGTGCAGCTCAGCTTGCAGTAGATCGTATTTTCTATTTCCTTACTGAAATTGCAGGTTTAGATAAGTCTGACGCAGGTCGTCTCATGAGTCTTGTTGGCAATCTCCGTATTTGCCAGATTGTAGATCCACAGATTACATGCCGTTTCGAATTCCCTAAGGCAATCTTAACTAAGCTTGGTTTCGAAGGAATCAAATAATTCATAAGATTTTCAATTGCAGAGCAGTGCGAGAGTGCTGCTCTGTTTTTATTTGAAATGGATATATGTAGATGTAAATGGCAATAAAATATAGGAATTTATATGTTCAGTTTGATAATGGCTGATTTTCACGGTGAATTTATTTTAAATTTCTGCTATAATATCTGAGTATATGCGGATATGGTGGAATTGGCAGACACGCAGGTTTTAGGTACCTGTGCTCGCGCGTAAGGGTTCGAGTCCCTTTATCCGCACCATTTTTTATGCTGAAAATCACATCGGGAGAATAGACATGAAGACAGTATACGAATTTATCAAAAAATGCGGCGTTTATTACCTTGCAACAGTAGAAGGTGACCAGCCAAGAGTAAGACCTTTCGGCACTATCGACCTCTTCGAGGACAAGCTTTATATCCAGACTGGCAAGAAAAAGCCGGTTGCAGATCAGATGAAAGCAAATCCAAAAGTAGAAATCAGCGGTATGGCAGGTGGCAAGTGGATTCGTGTAACTGCAGAAGCAGTTCTTGATGAAAGAATAGAAGCTCAGGCTCACATGCTTGATGCATATCCTGATCTCAAGGCTATGTATCAGCCTGGTGACGGCAATACAGAAGTTTATTACCTCAAAAATGCTACAGCTCAGATCTGCACATTCACAGAACCGCCTGTAGTAATCGAATTCTAATAGAACTATCGGGACAAAAATAAATATAGTATTGTAATGCAAATAGACCCCCTTCAGTTAAGTTGGACTTTAACTGGAGGAGGTCTTTTTATTTGAAATGAAAATAATAATATAAATAACAATCAATATTATTGAGAATGGAATCTGACATATAAGTAATAAATGGGTAGAGATTCTATAAGCTTTTTTATTTCAAAAAATAAAAAAACCCTCAGATGAACTGAGGATGTAACTTAGGATGTTAATCTATATTAAAATTTTGGCTTATTAATTTGCGACAATAAAAAATCCGGAATGGTATTCCGGCAAATTAAAGAGCACCGAAAAATCGGTGCTCTGTTTGGTGACCCCACCGGGGTTCGAACCCGGGTTACCGCCGTGAAAGGGCGATGTCTTAACCACTTGACCATGGGGCCATAATTTGTACAACTCGCTGTTACTTGATTAATATAGCACAACACATTCAACAATGCAAATACTTTTTTGAAAAAATGCAACTTTTTTTTAAAATATAAATCCCCGGAGCGAAATGCCCCGAGGACAGTATTATTATATTTCGTCAGATATGTGAGCAGCAGCTCTCATGGCAGATGAGAATGCGAACTGAAGGTTGTATCCTCCAGTATCACCATCTACATCCAGAGCTTCACCGAGAATGTAGAGACCAGGAATTCTTTTGCATTCCATGGTGCTTGTAGATATTTCGGAAAGAGCAATTCCTCCGGCAGTTGCCATAGCTACCTTGTATCCCTGTGTTCCGCTGATTGTAAAGGTATCAGATGTTATAAATCTGATTAGTGTCTTGAGTTTATCTGAATTTACATCTGTGAAACGGATTGCAGGATCTGTTTCTGCGCGTTGGCAGAGCCATCGTAAATGTGCCTGGGTTAGAGTCGGGAAGTATTCGGTGAGAACAGATATGAGCTGTTTTTTATTTCCTTTTCTCATAGTATTGATGTCTGAGAGGATAGTCTCTGGATTTTTTTCCGGAACCCAGTTGATTTCGAGAGTGTAGCCGTTTTTTGCATAACGGGACATGTCGATAATGCCGGGGCCAGAGAAGTCTCTGTGAGTCATGAGAACGTCACCGCGCATGGTTGGTGAGTTTTTCTTGCGATGCTTGCCTTCGTAGATCCACACCTGTGCCTGTTTTACAGAGTTGCCGGAAAGCTCTGCGTAAGGATAACCTTCTACGCTGAGTGGCACGAGAGCAGGTTTGCACGGAATAAGCTCCAGATCGAGGGCTGTGAGAACGCTGAATATAGCGCCGTCAGAACCGGTAGCAGGATATGAGCAACCTCCGGTTGCGACGATGACTTTCTTTGTAATATATGTTTCTTTGCCGGAAGCAGTTGCTACTGTGATGCGGAAGAGGGAATCCTTAACAGAGGAGTCGATGCTTTGGGCAATCGTATCTGTAGTTTTATCAGAAGTAACTGAATCTGAGTTGTTATCTGAAAGCTGAGTGATATCAACCACATCATGGGACTGGCGAAGTTCAAAGCAATTGCGTGATGATTCTTTAAGGAAAAGATCGAGAACTGTGCGACTGTACATAGTTTCTGGAAATACTTTGCCATCATCTCTAGTCATAAGTTTAAGTCCGCGGTCTGTAAACCACGTCTTGAGCATGTCGTTGCTGAAGTTATAGATAATGGAACGAATCTTTTTTCCTGATGGGCCGTAGTGAGTTACAAACTCTTTTATATCACCGGCATGTGTGAGATTGCACTGACCGGAGCCAGCCATGAGAAGTTTAAGGCCGGGTTTTTTAGCCTTGTCCAGGATAAGACCGTGCTGATTTTTTTTGAGTTTTATGTTTGAGGCGGCGAAAAGTCCGGAAGCTCCGGCGCCGATTATGATAATGTCGTAAATCATAGTTGATTCCTGTTTGAATTTTTATAATTTGATGGCGGAGCCATCGGCAAATTTGTATAAAAAGATGCTTTTGTCTGAAAGGATTTTATGTGTTTTGAAAGTTCAGGCTATGTTATTATAACATAGAAGGGGAACTTTATTAGAATGGTTTCCGCAAAGGATAAAACATGAATAAACAGGAGGGAAATAATATGTTTGAATGTGGTTTTATTTATAACTTAAAGAGCGGGGACGACATGTTCTAATGTTTTCAGAATTAATTAAATATATAAAGCGGGATCCTGTCTTTTGGATAGCCGGTATTCTCGCTTTTGTTTCGTGTTTTATCGTGAAGCCTTCGGCTTCGTACATAAATTATATTGACTTCAAAACCCTGGTGCTGCTTTTCAGTCTGATGGCTGTAGTGGCAGGGTTTGGTGACATAGGTGTTTTTCAGAAGTTGTCGTCCTTTTTTATTAAAAAGGCAGGCAGTGTGCGGAAGATGTGTCTGGTTCTGGTGCTGCTTTCCTTCTTTCTGTCCATGCTGGTGACAAACGATGTGGCTCTTATCACTTTAGTTCCGCTCACTATTATCATCATGCATTCAGCATCTGTAAAACACATGGAGTATACGGTTATACTTCAGACTGTAGCTGCCAACCTTGGCAGTATGATGACGCCTTTTGGAAATCCTCAAAACCTGTATCTTTACTCTTTTTATGAAATGCAGATCTGGGATTTTCTGAAGATAGTAGCAGCACCTGGCATACTTGGACTTGTTGCTGTTGTGGTTCTGTCTTTCAGAGTGCCGGCGGAGCCTGTGGCGGCAGGGGCAGAGTTAAAGAGTGGCAATGATGAGATAACAGACAGCAAACAATTTGTGATTTACTGTGTGTTGTTTATTATATGTATCCTTACGGTGCTTAGAGTTGTGCCTTATCAGGTCAGCGGAGCTGTCGTGCTGGCGGTTATGCTGGTGATTGACAGGCGTATTCTATTAAGGGTGGATTATGGGCTGCTGGTGACCTTCGTGTTTTTCTTTATATTTGTGGGAAATATGGGTGAGATTCCGGCGGTAAGCCAGTTCCTGACTTCTGTTATAGAGGGGAGGGAAGTTTTAGTGT
>JAFYUX010000033.1 GCA_017549385.1 Bacillota bacterium | reverse complement strand
TCAAAAATAAGAAAGTAACAAAGACTCTTGATCCATGGGACGATTCAGTAAGAGCACTTATCAGCGATACATATGGTAACAATGCAGGTGCAGAATATGTGACACTTGAAATTGACGGTTATGAAGAAGAAGTAGCTTTCTCAGAAGGTAAAGCTATCATTAGATGCGAAGATGGTATGTGTATCGTTAAAAAGAACGCAACATCAGTTAAGCCTGTAACACCAACTGAAACAGCTAAGCCAAAATCATTTAAGGATGTAGCTGAAGCTAGATGGTCTCACGATGCGATTATGGAAATGGTAGACCTCGGTCTCTTTACTGGTATGACAACTCCAGATAAAAACGGTGTTGCAAGCTTTGAACCAACAGGAACAATGACAGTTGCTCAGTTCGTAACAGTAGCAACAAGAATCCTTTATCAGGATCAGCTTGATGCAGCGGAAGCAGGTCAGTACTGGTACAGCAAAAACTATGATGTAGCTATCGCAAACGGCCTCATCAAGGCTACCGAATTTAGCATCGACGATATGACAAAGAATATCACAAGAGAACAGATGGCTCTCATCGCAGTGAGAACAGCCGCAGCTCAGGGTGATAATTCTTCCACAGAAGCACCGGATAGCATAATTCCAGATATTGCACAGGCAGATTCATATTACAAGTCATTCGTAAAGTATTCTTATGCAATGGGTCTCATCACAGGTATGGATGATGCAGGTAACTTCGCACCAAAAAATACCCTCACACGCGAACAGGGTGCGATGGTAGCATACAGACTTATTCACGAAGAAGTAAGACAGTATCCAGTATTCTAATGTGATTAAAAGGTATTTAATATGAAAATCTTCAGAAAATCGATTTCAATATTGCTGGTAGTTGTCATGTTACTGGCGATGGCAGTGCCGGCAATGGCGGCTTCTGAAAAGAAAACAACCAAAGCCATAAATGTTTATCGTACAATTGGAAGAACAGCTTATGATATGCCACTTGCTGCAGTAAGAGCAGATGAAGTTACTAAAATAAAACAAACAATCTCTTTTCCAGGGTATGCATATCCGGTAGATGTATATAAAGCCAAAGGGGAGACTACGATTACTGTATCTGAGGCAAATCCTCTTTTAGATGTATGTCTGTACAAATACGATCAGACTACCGGAACCAAGACTCTCATCGGCAAAGCTGATTCACAGGGCACTCTGACAAGAGCTCAGGCGGCTACAGTTTTATACAGACTGATAGATCCGTCTACGAGAGTAGATATTTAGGACAAATGGTCGGAAGTGTGATCGCGGATGCGATCGGAAATGATAATGGTTGAGGTGAATTATGAGGAAAGTTATTTCACTGCTTTTAGCATTAGTGCTGTGCATAGGACTTGCGGTGCCTGTTGCTGCAGCTGATAACAAGCAGGTGTTTTCAGATGTTAAAGAGTCAGACTGGTATTATCCATATGTAATGGAACTTTATGAACGCGGTGGCGTAAATGGCATGGGTGACGGTACATTTAATCCTAATGGTACTGTAACTGCTGCAGAGTTTATGGCTATCGCTGCAAGACTTGTGACTCCACAGTATATTAATATGTCATCTGCCAGTGAAGGCTGGGCATTTCCATATTATGATGCACTGGTAAAGGCGAAGATTGTATCTCCATATCAGTATAAACGTTCTATGAATACTTATATTGATATGAGTAATTATCTTGAGTATCCGGGATTAAACCGCAAGATGATTCGTAACATGATGGCTGAGATGCTTTATGATATGGCAGATTATCGAAACGAAGATATGAGCATCTTACCTAATATCGAAAATAATATTCCTGACTCTGGTAAATGCGGTAAAGAAGCTTTATGGGCATATTCTGCGGGTATTCTTACAGGAAAGACTGGTGGATATTTTGAACCAAGCGGATATATGACTCGTGCTGAAATGTGTACTGTATTTTGTCGTCTGATGAACTATGTTGCTCGTGAAGAGGTTGTAGTTAAGGATATAACTGAGCTCATAAAAACTAAAGGCGAATATGTAGTTATGACAGGAACAAATAAGGGTCTGCTTAAGCCTGCATTTTCTCGTCAGAAAGAATTAGAAGCTCTCAGTATGATTAAACTAGGTGAAGATAAAAAAGGTGTTTACGTAACATTCACAGCACCTGAGCTACCAGAAGCGATTGCGGAAGATTTTACGTACACGCTTTCATCTATAGTTTATGATTCCAATGGTTATTATTTTGCAGATGATGTTAGATTTGAAAATATGAAACCTGGTGAAACAAGAACGGGTTATTTCAAATTATGGTGGAAAGACGGGTATGCAAAATCCAAACAGATTAAAGAAATTTCATTAGCTGTTTGGCTGCCAAATGTTGATGGTAATAAGATGTTTATAAGAAAAATTTATAACACAGACAAAGCAATAGCATATGCACAATATGATGATGGATATTCAGATAATGTAGCATTTGATAGTACTGCAATCTGGGCTGGTATAGGGAAATAATATAACTACAAAGCGTTGCGTTTAAAATTATTCTTAATTGATGCAAAGATAAGCAAAAATGAAAACCCGCAGGTCGGAAAGGCCTGCGGGGTTTTTATGTGACTTTATAACTTGACTGGGAAAAAACTGTGGGGTACCATATGATTGAAGATACCCCTTGGGGGTATATTAAAGGAGCGCATTATGACATCAAAAAATATAGATATAGCTGCCGAACCTCAGACTGAAACTTGCTGCAGCTGTTGCAACGGCTCCGCCGACACAGATCAGCATTCTGTTAACTGTTGCGGCAGCCGTACAAAAGAACGTTCTGAAAAAGAATATAAGGATTTCATAAACAGACTGAGCCGCATAGAGGGACAGATTCGCGGCATCAAAGGTATGGTAGAAGAAAGCGCATACTGTCCTGATATCCTGACTCAGGTGGCTGCCGCTAGAGCTGCACTTAACAGCTTTAGCAAAGTGCTGCTGGCCAGTCATATCAAAACTTGTGTTATGGATGACATAAAAGCAGGGAACGATGAAACTGTAGATGAGTTAGTAGACGTTCTGCAGAAGATTATGAAATAAGGTGAATATATGGAACAATTTAATGTAACAGGTATGACTTGTGCAGCCTGCAGTTCCAGGGTAGAAAAGGCTGTATCAAAGGTGCCTGGAG
>JAFYUX010000032.1 GCA_017549385.1 Bacillota bacterium | reverse complement strand
CATACATTGTAAAAACATCCAGCAACTAGAGGAATATATGAAGACAGATATTAGAGATTTATTTAAAACATATAACGAACTTGGAGGTGCCGAAGTAGAAATTAACGGCTGGGTTCGTACAAATCGTGGCTCAAAAGCTTTCGGTTTTATCGAACTCAATGACGGTACATTCTTCAAGTCAGTACAGGTAGTATACGAAGAAGCTTTCCTTGAAAATTTCCAGGAAGTTTCAAAACTCCCGATCGCGGCCGCGATCACAGTTAAGGGTATTCTGGAACTTACACCAGAAGCAAATCAGCCATTCGAAGTAAAGGCTCGCAGCGTGGTTCTCGATGCAGGCTCAGAAGCTGATTACCCACTCCAGAAAAAGAGACACAGCATGGAATTCCTTAGAGAAATAGCGCATCTCAGACCGAGAAGCAACATGTTCTCTGCAGTATTCCGTGTACGTTCTCTCGTAGCTTATGCTATTCACAGCTTCTTTATGGAAAGAGGCTTTGTATATGTTCACACTCCTATCATCACGGGCAGTGATGCAGAAGGTGCAGGCGAAATGTTCCAGGTTACTACACTTAGCCCAGAGGAACTCATTTCTGGTCCAGACGGCAAGATCGATTACAGCAAGGATTTCTTTGGTAAAAAGGCTTCTCTTACTGTAAGTGGTCAGCTTGAGGCGGAAGTATTTGCTCTTGCGTTTAAGAAGGTATATACATTTGGTCCTACTTTCAGAGCTGAAAACTCAAATACAGCTAGACACGCGTCTGAGTTCTGGATGATCGAGCCGGAAATGGCATTTGCAGATCTTTCAGATTATATGGACACTGCAGAAGATATGATCAAGTACATCATTTCATATGTTCTTGAAAAGGCCCCAGAAGAAATGAAGTTCTTTGATTCATTTGTGGCGAAGGGCGTTCTGGACCGCATGAAAAGCATCGTTGCTGCAGATTTTGGTCGTGTAACTTACACAGAAGCGGTAGATATCCTTCAGAAGTGCGGCAAAAAATTCGAATATCCTGTAGAATGGGGCATCGATCTCCAGACAGAACACGAACGTTACCTCACAGATGAAGTATTTAAGAAGCCTGTATTCGTAACTGACTATCCAAAGGATATCAAGGCATTCTATATGAGACTCAATGATGACGGTAAGACTGTTGCGGCAGCTGACCTTCTCGCTCCTGGCATCGGCGAAATCATCGGCGGCAGCCAGAGAGAAGAACGTCTTGATGTTCTCAAGAGCAGAATGGCCGAAATGGGTCTCCCAGAAGAAGGTTACGAATGGTACCTTGACCTCAGAAGATACGGTGGTGTAAAGCACGCTGGTTTCGGTCTCGGTTTCGAACGTATGGTAATGTATCTCACAGGTGTTTCAAATATCAGAGACGTACTGCCGTTCCCAAGAACTCCAAAGTCTCTTGAGTTCTAAAATCAGAGATTAGAAAAGAAAAGGAAAATCTGTATAATGAGAAAAATCAATACAATACTCTTTGATTTTGACGGTACACTCATGGACACAAATGAGGTTATCATCCAGTCATGGCAGTATGCTTTTAAAAAGATAAAGGGAGTAGAGGGTGACCGCGAAGCTATCATCAGAACTTTTGGTGAGCCTTTAGCTCTCACACTCAAGAAATTTTTTGGCGGCACAGAAGAGGATATAACAGAATTCCTCAGAGTTTACAGAGATTATCAGACAAATGTATTCGAAGACGAAATCGTTCTCTTCCCTGGCGTTTACGATATGCTCCATAAATTTAAAGAGCTGGGTTACAGAATGGCTGTGGTGACATCAAGGCTGTCACAGTCTACATATGAGGGCCTCAGAAAGTTTGGTGTTCTGGATCTGTTTGATGTGGTTGTTACTGCAGATGACACAAAGGCTCACAAGCCTGATCCTGAGCCGGCAAACATTGCTCTCGCAAAGCTTGGCACATCTGCTGAAGAGGCAGTGATGGTGGGCGATACAAGGATGGATATGGGATGTGCAAAAAATGCCGGTCTCATCTCTGTTCTGGTAGGATGGAGCATGGCTATTATCGAAGATCCTGCGGATCAGCCTGATTATGTTGTAGAAAAGGCTGATGATCTTATTGCTCTTCTTGAAAAGCTCAATGCATAAGACAAATTAAAAGTAAAAGAGCTGTTGCACGAAAGTGCAACAGCTCTTTTTTTATATCTCTGTTTTATCATGCCTTACTGCATATCCGCCTGGAGTCATAGTTTCGTCTACGGCGTATTTGATGCGGAGGTGCGGGTATTTTTCTGCAAAGTAAATTTTGTTTGATCTTTTATTTCCCACCATATTTGAGAAGCTTTCCGGGTGGCTCATAAATGTCACATAGACTTCTGCCGGAGGTAAGCTCAGTGGCATCGGGATTTTTGCCAATTGTTCTTCTATGGATTCTTTTGCGATTTCTGCTTCCATCAGCTGTCTGAATGCTGGGTGGTAACTGCCTGCGCCTACAGCCCCATCTTCTGAGCGGATTATATCAGTGCTCTTGAGTCCTACGCGGATAACATTTATCCCTGCCTTTGTAAGAGCTTTGTACATCTCTTTTGCAGTGTGGATTGCGGCTTCTTCTGTCAGAGGTTCGTAAGTACCCATCTGACACATTCTTTCAAGAGCTGTGTCTTTCAGAACTACTGTAGGATAGATACGTG
>JAFYUX010000031.1 GCA_017549385.1 Bacillota bacterium | reverse complement strand
ATAGCTTCTGTTGCCTTACCTGCTGCGATACCGATACCTAAACCTGCGCCAAGACCTGTTAATACAGCGATACCAGCGCCAATTGCGATTAATCCTGTCATTTTAAATTACCTCCGATTTTTATCTTTTAAAACGGATCTATCTGAGATCCTGGTTTTATTCTTCTATTTCGATTGCTTCACTTATATATAACGACGTCAAGAAGCAGAAAATGTACGCCTGCAAGAGACCGTCAAATATATCAAAATACAAGCTGAATACAGCCGGTACGCCCACTGGAACACAGTAGATAATCAGTTCCATTACTATGTATGCGCCCAGGATGTTACCGAAAAGTCGCATGCATAATGAGAACGGTTTGATTACCAGTTCCATAACATTGAGAGGAGTTACAATCTTTGCCGGATGACTGAAGTGTTTTAACCATCCGCCTACGCCTCTCGCTTTTATGGCCGCGTACTGAATGAGTATAATACTCATAATCGCCAATGCCGCCGTTACGTTAATATTTTTTGTCGGCGGAGCCACATGGAATAACCCAAGTATGTTGCTGGCACCTAAAAACATTATGAGTGTCATCAGATATGGTATATATCTTTTCCCGTGTTCTCCGAGAACACCGTAGAAAAGGTTGTATATCATCTCTAAAAAGCTCTCAAGCAGTGCCTGCTTTTTTGTGGGAACGACTTTAAGATTTCTGGTAAGTATAAACGCCAGTAAAATCAGAACTGCCATAACAATCCACTGACTGACAGTTGTCTGTGGAATATCCAGCCTGAAGTTTC
Organism: Bacillota bacterium; assembly: GCA_017549385.1. Lineage (GTDB taxonomy): Bacteria > Bacillota > Clostridia > Peptostreptococcales > Anaerovoracaceae > RGIG7444. The sequence continues at coordinate 8,491 of JAFYUX010000031.1, read as the reverse complement.
CGATAGGAATCGAAAATGCCGTCGGGTTGGACATGGCGTGTTCTATATATTCGTTTAAAGTCAAGTTTCCTCACCTCCTTTACCATTACTAATATTAAACCTCTTAAAAGTAAAATACAAACAATCCTTGCATATTTTACTCCTGTAAACAAAAAATTTCTATCTAAATTTTATGTCCGCCAGCCCGAATTGTACTTTTTCTGAGCTTCCTTGACACGGTAATTTTGCAGACATATAATGATAGATAACTTTTATCATTTAAAGCGTTAAAAGTCCCGGTTTTTATGGCTAAAACCGACAAAATATAGAAATATAAGGAGTGAATTACAATGGAAAAGAAAAACATCGACTGGGCAAATCTTTCATTTGGCTATATCCCTACAGAACAGCGTTACGTTACTAATTTTAAGGGCGGCGCTTGGGACGAAGGCGGTCTCACATCAGATAACACAGTAGTTATCAGCGAATGTGCAGGTGTTCTCCAGTACGCACAGACTTGTTTCGAAGGCCTCAAGGCTTACACAACAGAAGATGGCAGCATCGTTTGCTTCAGACCTGACCTCAACGCATCTCGTCTCGACGATTCTTGCAAGAGACTCGAAATGCCAACTCTTCCAGAAGGCAGATTCTTAGAAGCTATCGACGAAGTTGTAAAGGCAAACGCTGCGTACGTTCCTCCATTTGGTTCTGGCGCATCACTCTATATCAGACCATACATGTTCGGAAGCTCTGCAGTTATCGGCGTAAAGCCAGCAGAAGAATTCCAGTTCAGAGTATTCTGTACTCCAGTAGGTCCTTACTTCAAGGGCGGCGTAAAGCCTCTCACTATCAAGGTAAGTGATTTCGACCGTGCTGCTCCAAACGGTACAGGCCACATCAAGGCTGGTCTCAACTACGCAATGAGCTTACATGCTATAGTTACAGCTCACGACGAAGGTTTCGACGAAAACATGTACCTCGACGCTGCAACAAGAACAAAGGTAGAAGAAACTGGCGGTGCAAACTTCATCTTCGTTACAAAGGACGGCAAGGTTGTTACACCAAAGTCAGACACTATCCTTCCTTCTATCACACGTCGTTCTCTCATGTACGTTGCTAAGGAATACCTCGGCTTAGAAGTAGAAGAAAGAGACGTTTACCTTTCAGAGTTAAAGGATTTCGCAGAATGCGGCTTATGTGGTACTGCAGCTGTTATCTCTCCAGTAGGCAGAGTTTACGATCACGGTACTATGATCGAGTTCCCAAGCGGCATGGAAGCTATGGGTCCTATCACTCAGAAGTTATACGACACTCTCACTGGTATCCAGATGGGTCGTATCGAAGCTCCAGAAGGCTGGATTAGAAAGATCTTATAATCAACAGAAAAATATCAAGGCTCAGCTTTTAGCTGAGCCTTTTTTTCACGCCTGCATGCGCTCCAAGTCACCGTAAAGGCATGACATTTCATTTCCCGCATAAATAAAAAAGCTGGCTACAATACTGTAGCCAGCTTTGTCATTTCTTATTTCACCTGTCCTCTTGACTTTAAAAGATCCTGCTTGAGGTCCCAAAGTTTCTGAGAGAGGTCTACGTAGTAGCTCTGTGGATTGTCAAATCTCTTGATTTCACTCCAGAGCATTTCGATCTGCTTTTTGCAGAATGCGTTGATGTCCTTGAGTTCTGGAAGATCGTAAACCAGCTTGCCCTTATCAAAGATCTGTACCTGGAGTTCCTTGCATTCGTAGTCTTCTACCAGCTTTCTCTTCCATACGTGTACAGGATCAAAGATTTCAAATGGTGTGCCATCTGGTGCTTCTTCGTCTGCGAGAGCAAGATAGTCAGCAATTGCTCTGCCGTTCTTCTTATCAAAGAGACGGTAAAGCTTTTTGTAACCAGGGTTTGTAATCTTGCCTGGGTTTTCGCTCACCTTGATCTTTGGTACGATTTCGCCATCCTTTTCAATGGCAGCCAGCTTGTAAACACCGCCAAATACAGGCTGTGACTTTGCTGTGATAAGTCTTTCGCCTACACCAAAAGCATCGATGCATGCGCCTTCGTTTACAACACCACGGATGATGTATTCATCGAAAGAGTTAGATGCCACGATAATACAATCCTGGAAACCAGCTTCGTCAAGCATACGACGAGCTTCTCTAGAAAGATATGTCATATCACCACTGTCGATACGGATACCCATCTTTGTTGGCTTCTTTTCCTGGAATACACGGATAGCAGTAGGAACGCCTGATCTGAGAACGTCATATGTATCTACTAAAAGTGTGCAGTTGTCTGGATAGAGTTCTGCAAACTTGCTGAATGCCTCATACTCAGTGTCAAATGACTGAACCCAGCTGTGAGCCATAGTGCCGAGAGCTGGAATACCAAAATCTCTTTCTGCAATAGTACATGCAGTACCAACGGCTCCGCCGATAAATGCTGCTCTTGCACCAAGTACCGCAGCAGAAGCACCCTGTGCTCTTCTTGAACCGAATTCCATGAGAGTCTTGCCGTTAGCAGCTCTTACCATACGGTTTGCCTTTGTTGCGATAAGAGTCTGATGGTTTATAGTAAGCAGCAAGAATGTTTCGATGAGCTGAGCCTGGATAACCGGACCTCTGATAGTTACGAGAGGTTCGAACGGGAATACAGGAGTACCTTCGGGTACAGCCCATACATCACAGCAGAATTCCATTGTTCTGAGATACTCGAGGAATTCTTCGCTGAAGCAGTTTTTGCTACGTAAAAATTCTATGTCTTCGTCTGTAAAGTTAAGTTCCTGGATATATTCTACAAGCTGTTCTAAACCAGCTACAATAGCATAGCCGCCTTCGTCTGGAACAGATCTGAAGAACATATCAAAATACGCGATTTCGTCCTTCATGCCGAGCTCAAAATAGCCGTTTGCCATAGTGAGTTCGTAGAAGTCTGTGAGAAGCGTATTATTGATAGAAGTTGTTGTCTTAGCCATATCTTCTCCAATCTATATAATCAAATGTAATGTCGTTAAAATACACGTTTTTAAACGCTCTATACCACTCTTAACTTTATTACATATTAGTTACACTTGTCAATATTAAAGACCCTGTAACCATACGTTGCAGGGTCATAATTACTACTTTTTATTTAATAATCTGCCAAGATACTTGCCTGTGTAAGACTGTGGACACGCAGCCACCTCTTCAGGTGTGCCTGTAACTACAATATTACCACCCTTGTCGCCGCCTTCCGGGCCAAGATCGATTACGTGATCTGCACATTTAATAACATCCAGATTGTGTTCGATAACCACCAGAGTGTTGCCCGCATCAACGAGACGAGAAAGCATCTGAAGGAGTCTGTCTACATCCGCAAAATGGAGACCCGTAGTAGGCTCATCCAGGATGTACATAGTTCTGCCTGTCATGCGCTTTGACAGCTCGGATGCCAGTTTGATACGCTGAGCTTCGCCACCTGAAAGCTGTGTAGAAGGCTGACCCAGCTTGATGTATCCAAGACCTACATCATAAAGAGTCTGAAGCTGACGGGCAATGCTCGGAATATTTTCAAAGAACTTAAGAGCTTCCTCAACATTCATATTAAGAACGTCAAATATGCTCTTGCCCTTGTACTTAACTTCCAGAGTTTCACGATTGTATCTCTTACCCTTACATACCTCACAAGGCACGTAAACGTCAGGAAGGAAGTTCATCTCAATCTTGATGATACCGTCACCGCTGCAGGCTTCGCATCTACCACCCTTTACGTTAAAGCTGAATCTGCCTTTGCCGTAACCTCTCAGTTTTGCATCCTGAGTCTGGGCAAAGAGATCTCTGATATGAGTAAACACACCTGTGTAAGTAGCTGGGTTTGATCTTGGAGTACGACCGATAGGAGACTGATCAATAACGATAATCTTATCGATATGTTCCACACCCTCAATACTGTCGTGAGCTCCCGCTTTTTCCTTTGAACGGTTTATCTTTGCCGCCAGAGCCTTGGCGAGAACTTCGTTCACAAGACTACTCTTGCCTGAACCGGATACGCCAGTTACGCAGTTGAAAACACCAAGAGGGAAGTCAACGTCGATATTCTGGAGGTTGTTTTGAGCAGCACCTTTTACCTTTATATAGTTGCCGTTACCTGTACGGCGTTCAGCTGGAACATCAATCTTTTTAACACCGCTGAGATACTGACCAGTAAGAGACTCTGCACAAGCCTTTATCTCCTCTACTGTACCCTGAGCCACAATCTCACCGCCGTGGATACCTGCTCCAGGACCGATGTCGATAATATGGTCAGCAGCATACATAGTGTCCTCATCGTGTTCTACGATAAGGAGAGTGTTGCCGATATCAGTAAGATGTCTGAGAGTACCCAGTAACTTGTCATTGTCCCTCTGGTGAAGACCGATACTAGGCTCGTCCAGGATATAAAGTACGCCTACGAGGCCAGAACCAATCTGTGTAGCCAGTCTGATACGCTGAGACTCACCACCGGAAAGAGTACCTGCACTTCTTGAAAGAGTGAGGTAATCCAGACCTACGTCTGCCAGGAACTTGAGACGAGCTCTGATTTCTTTGAGAATCTGACGGGCAATCATAGCCTGCTTTTCTGTGAGCTGAAGATTGTTAATGAATGTCAGAGAATCTCTAACTGCCATATGGCAGAATTCCATGATATTGACACCGTTAACAGTTACCGCCAGAACTTCCGGTCTGAGACGTTCGCCGTGGCAGTCAGGACAAGGTCTGAAAGACATAAAGGCTTCTATCTTTTCCCTTATATACTCTGATCTCGTCTCGCTGTATCTGCGTTCGAAATTGTTTACTATGCCCTCATAACGCTGCTTGCGCTGAGTCTTTATACCACCGTTTCGGCTTTCGTAAGTAAACTCAATCTGTCTGCCGCCTGTGCCGTACATAAGCTCATGTCTGAATACTTCCGGCAGGTCCTCATACGGAGTATCGAGATCAACTCCGTGAACCTGAGCCAGAGCATGAATCATCTTTGCATAGTAAGACATATCATCAAGCTGATTGAATCCTGCGCCTAAAGCGCCATCGTTGAGACTCTTTGTCTTGTCCTGAATGATGAGCTCTGGGTCAACAGTCTGGATAAATCCGAGACCGTTACATGACTGACATGCGCCAAATGGACTGTTGAACGAGAAAGATCTAGGTTCCATTTCGCTGATGCTAACACCGTGCTCAGGACATGCAAATTTTGTACTAAATACACGCTCACCAGTTTCGCCATCTGGTGTTGTAAAGTTTACCAGCACCAGGCCGTAGCCTTCTGTGATGGCCAGTTCTACTGCTTCAGTAAGTCTGCTGAAAGAATCAGGCTTTACCACAATACGGTCTACAATAAGTTCGATAGTGTGCTTGTATGTCTTTTCCAGGTTTATCTCATCCTCGGAGAGGTTGTACATCTCGCCATCTACGCGTACGCGGAGAAAACCTTCTTTTTTAATGCGCTCAAGAATCTTTTTATGTTCGCCCTTCTGCTGTTTTACAACAGGAGCCATAACCATAATCTTTGTCCTCTCAGGATACTCCATGATAAGATCTACAATCTGGTCTACTGACTGGCTGGAAATCTCAATGCCGCAAACAGGACAGTGAGGTACACCGATACGGGCGTACATAAGTCTCAGGTAGTCGTATATCTCTGTAACCGTACCTACGATGGAACGAGGATTTTTTGATGTTGTCTTCTGGTCGATAGAAATCGATGGCGAAAGGCCCTCGATATACTCTACATCCGGTTTCTCCATCTGGCCAAGGAACTGACGAGCATAGGCAGATACACTTTCCATGTATCTGCGCTGGCCTTCAGCGTAGATAGTGTCAAATGCCAGAGTGGACTTGCCGGAACCCGAAAGACCGGTGATAACCACCATCTCATCTCTCGGAATCTCCAAATCTATATTTTTAAGGTTGTTTTCGTTTGCACCTTTTATAACTATGTTTTTTTCTGCCATTATGTTTAACCTATAACTTCACTTTAAGTTCGAAGATAATATCACGCAGCTTTGCCGCCTGCTCGAACTGGAGAGCCTGAGCTGCAGCACGCATCTCTGTTTCCAGTTTTTTGACGTAATCTCGTAACTCTTTCTTTGTCATCTCTGTAGGCTTTACCTCTGTCATCATAAGATCTGCCTCGCCTGCTTCCTTTACAGCCTCGATAACAGGACGAACTGACTTTTTAACAGTCTTTGGCGTGATGCCATGAGCCTGATTGTAAGCATCCTGAATGCTGCGGCGGCGTTCTGTAATGTCGATGGCTGCGCGCATCTGCGGGCTGACGGAGTCAGCGTACATGATAACTCTTCCTTCGGAGTTACGGGCTGCACGGCCGATGGTCTGAACCAGAGAAGTTTCGTTTCTGAGGAAGCCCTGCTTGTCTGCATCAAGGATAGCAACGAGAGAAACTTCCGGAATATCAAGGCCTTCTCGTAAGAGGTTGATACCAACGAGAACGTCAAACTCGCCCATTCGTAGGTCTCTGATAATCTCTGTACGCTCAAGAGTGTCGATCTCAGAGTGGAGATATCTGACTTTGATGCCTACGTCCTTGAGATAATCTGTAAGGCTCTCTGCCATCTTTTTTGTAAGGGTAGTGACGAGAACTCTCTCTCCGCGAGCTGTAACCTGATTTATCTCACCTATAAGGTCGTCAATCTGACCTTCTGTCTTGCGGACATCGATAGGCGGGTCAAGAAGACCTGTAGGTCGAATAATCTGCTCAACGATAAGGTCGCCGCTCTTTTCTTTTTCGTATTCGTTTGGTGTAGCACTTACATAAACAATCTGGTTTACGAGACTCTCAAACTCCTTAAACTCCAGAGGTCTGTTGTCCAGAGCTGATGGAAGTCTGAAACCATAGTCAACCAGTGACTGTTTACGGGATCTGTCCCCTGCAAACATGCCTCTCAGCTGAGGCAGCATAACATGGGACTCGTCTATCATGATGAGCATGTCATCAGGGAAGTAGTCAATAAGTGTGTAAGGTCTGTAACCTGCAGGAAGGCCGTTGAGATGTCTGGAATAGTTTTCTACACCCTTGCATGTACCAACCTCACGGAGCATCTCGATATCGTATCTTGTACGCTGCTCGATACGCTGAGCCTCAAGAAGCTTGCCTTCTTTCTTAAACTCCTCAATACGAGCCTCGAGTTCTTCCTCGATAGTCTGACACGCGCGCTCAGTCTTTTCTCGTGAAGTAACATAGTGAGATGCAGGGAAAATAGAGATGTGGTTTCTCACACCTGTAATCTCACCTGTAAGAGGATTTATCTCCTTGATAGACTCAATCTCATCGCCAAAGAGTTCTACTCTGACTGCATCCTCAGCACCTGCCGGATAGATATCGATAATATCGCCACGAACTCTGAAAGTACCGCGCTCAAAAGCTATATCGTTTCTCACGTACTGGTTTGCCACCAGTTTTTCCATAATCTCACGTCTGCTCTTTTCCATGCCTGGACGAAGAGAAATCATCTGGTTTTCGTAGTCAATCGGGCTACCAAGACCGTAGATGCATGAAACACTGGCTACGATAATAACGTCTCTGCGCTCAAACAGCGAAGCTGTCGCAGAGTGTCTCAGCTTTTCTATCTCCTGATTGATATCAGAATCCTTTTCTATATATGTGTCAGTGGATGGCACGTAAGCCTCCGGCTGATAGTAATCGTAGTAGGATACAAAGTACTCTACCGCATTTTCAGGAAAGAACTCCTTGAACTCGCCGTAAAGCTGTGCCGCCAGAGTCTTGTTGTGTGAGATAACAAGAGTCGGACGATTTGCCTGAGCTATAACGTTTGCCATTGTAAAAGTTTTGCCGGAACCTGTAACACCCTGAAGAGTCTGGTGTTTGCTGCCGCCCTTTATACTCTCTACAAGTTTTGCCACTGCCTGAGGCTGATCCCCAGTCAGGAAATACTCCGAATGAAGCTTAAATCCGTCCATGCCATCTCACATCCTTTCATATAGATACGAAGTCCATCATATCTATCTAATATATAACATCGCAATTTGCTGCGTTTTACTCTACTTTTCACTATAACACACATTTAAAAACAGAACAAGCGTTCTCATTTCCGATGGCGGAGCCATCACGAAAATATAATTTATTATTACATTTTGTAATCGTATGATTCTTTATAACATTTTTTTATTAATAACAAAGTTGCATTAATCACGATTTCTCATCTTATTTTTTCTTATTTATAACCACATCCATTAATTTCATTCAAATATTCACAAAACAAACTTTTACTACGATTTATTTTAATAAATTTTCTATTCCAAACGCAAATTACCGCATTCCATTTTCGATTTGTATAGCAATAATATCCAGGCTAACATTTAATCAACAAAGGAAGCATTGTTGCTCCCTTAAAAACAATCGTCTGGCCAGACACAAAAACTCAAACGTTAATGTGTGTTATATACAAGCAAGGAGTAAAACTATGAAGGGTAAAATCGCTTTAGAAGAACATTTTGCAACAGAAGAATTTTTAGAAGATGTT
>JAFYUX010000030.1 GCA_017549385.1 Bacillota bacterium | reverse complement strand
GAAGTCGCTTGAGCGTCAGCGAAAGAACGCAACCATCCATAACTCGCTTCGCTCGGTTAAACAAACAGCGGTCTGGAGTGAATGATTACGCCATGAGCGCCGGAAGCATCTGTAGTTCTGATGATAGCACCGAGATTATGAGGATCTTCGATACCATCTAATATAATAATGAAAGGATCTTCGCCCTTTTCTTCTGCTCTCGCGAGGATGTCGCCGATTTCGCAGTATTCGAATTCTGAAACGTAAGCAACTACACCCTGGTGAGGTCCGCCAAGAGAAGTTCTGTCTAATACCACAGTTTCTACAAACTGAATAGGAACATTCTTGTCTCTAGCCATTCCTACAATCTTTTTAATAGAACCTTCTGCGCCGTTTGCCACGAGAAGCTTTGTAACTTCTCGTTCGCTCTTGAGAGCTTCCATTACAGGGTTTCTGCCAACGAGAATACCTTCTGGAAGTTCCATTACTTCTGGTTCTGCATCCCATCTCATGTCAGCGGAACTGTCGCGACGGGCTCTTGCAGCATTCTGGTTTCTGCGGTCTTCGGACTTGCCACGGCCTGCAGGCGCTGCCTTTTTGCTGTCAGGTCTTTCGTTTCTGCCTCTGTCATTTCTGCCAGATGCTCTGTTTTCGTTTCTGCCGGACGATCTGCTGTCGCCTCTGCGGTCATTGCGACTGTCTCTTCTGTTGTCGCGTCTGTCATCTCTTCTGTTGTCTCTTCTGTCGCGGGCCATCTAGCCGATCCTCCTGTATACCGCAAATGCGTAAGTCACACCGTTTTCCGTGATGTCAGGCTGGCGGGACTCAAGTTCCCACTCGTCGCTTTCTGCCGGAAGGTCGATAAACGTATCTGCATCAAATGTTTCGTCAATTTCTGTGATAAGAGCGTGTGAACAGTATGGCATAAATGCCTTGTAAACTGTACCGCCCCCAACAATCATAATGCTGTCCGGATTCTCATCCTTTAAAAGTTCGAGGACTTCGTCCACACTCCTGCAGATTTCGATACCCTCTGCAGGCTGAAGCTTTGTAGAAAGAACTATGTTTCTGCGCTTTGGGAGGGGTTTTGCTCCCGGGAATGACTCAAGAGTCGCACGTCCCATTACGATAGTCTTTCCCATTGTCTGCTCTCTGAAGTATTTCATATCTGTAGGAATAGAAACCAGCAGATCACCGTTTTTTCCGATGCCGCCTTTTTTATCGGCAGCTACTATCATCTTCATTTTATATATATCTCTCCGTTTTTACTCAGCTATAGGAATGTTTCTAACCTGCGGGCCAGCCTTGTACTCGCCTACGATTCTAAAATCATCGATAGTAAAATCATAGAAGTCCTTTACGTCAGGATTGATTTCGAACTTTGGTGCAGGATACTGAGGACGGGTAATAAGTTCCTTAATAATAGGAATATGTCTGTCATAAATATGCGCATCTGAAATTACGTGAACAAATTCACCTGGTTCGTATCCGCACACCTGAGCCAGCATCATAGTGAGAAGGCTGTACTGGAATACATTAAACGCGTTTGCAGCCAGAATATCCTGAGATCTCTGATTGAGGATGGCATTGAGCTTGTTTCCTGTAACGTTAAACGTCATGCTGTAAGCGCATGGTTCCAGGTTCATTTCAGAAAGATCTGCAAAGTTGTAGATATTTGTCATGATACGTCTGCTCTGAGGCTTGTTTTTAAGCTGCCAGATAACATTGTCAACCTGGTCCATTTCACCCTGAGCAAACTTGTATTTCTGTGCCAGCTGATATCCGTAAGCCTTACCGATTGTGTGGTCTTCGCCAGCCCACGCATCCCAGATGTGACCGTCAAGTTCACGTACATCATTTGATTTTTTCTGCCAGATCCAGAGGATTTCTTTCGCTGCAGTCTTCCATGCTGTAGGTCTCAGCGTCATAAGCGGCATTTCTTCTGAAAGATTATATCTGTTTACCACACCAAAAGTTTTAATAGTGTGGGCAGGTGTACCGTCTTCCCATCTTGCACGCACTTCCTCACCTTCAGTTGAGTAACCGTTTTCGAGGATTTCTGTACACATTTTTACAAATGTTTCATCAATACGGCTCATTTGTCCCCTCCGTTTCTGTTTATTTTTATATCTTCGCTTTCGATGATTTCAAAAGCTTTAAATACGATTTCCTCTACCCTTGCAGGATCACCCTTAAGTTCCAGATAACCTAAAAGAGCCTCAAAGGCAGTTGCCTTTTTATACACCATAGGGTCCACATTTTTAGGCATAGATGTAATCTTGTGGTTTTTTGCTCTGCGGGCCACAGAAGCCTCGTCAGAAGCAAGCTGATCCAGAAGCTTGTCATAAGCCATAGCCTGAGCCTCAGCTCTTACGTAAGAAATCGACGCCGAGTTTAACCTGTCAGGTCTCAGTATTCCTTTTTCAAAGACATACTTTCTTACGAAAGTCTCATAAACCGCATCCCCTATATACGCAAACACGGACGTGTTTACCATCTGGAGATTTTTCTTATCTGCCATCTTTTGGTCCCACCATCTTTTCTGGTCTCACATACTGATCAAACTGTTCTTCTGTCAGAAGTCCAAGTTCTACAGCAGCAGCCTTGAGAGTGCTGCCATCAGCGTGAGCCTTTTTAGCGATCTTAGCCGCATTTTCATATCCGATATATGGATTGAGAGCTGTCACCAGCATAAGTGACTTCTCGAGATTTTCTGCAATCTTTTCCTCGTCAGGAACGATACCTTCTGCGCAGTTATCATTAAATGAAATAATCGCATCAGAAAGAAGCTGAGCTGACTGAAGGAAATTGTAAATCATCACCGGCATAAATACATTAAGCTGGAAATTACCCTGCGACGCCCCGATGCCTACGGCAACATCGTTGCCCATAACCTGGACAGCCACCATAGTGAGAGCTTCGCACTGAGTAGGATTTACTTTGCCCGGCATGATAGAGCTTCCTGGTTCGTTTTCAGGAATCTTTATCTCACCGATACCACATCTAGGACCGGAAGCAAGCCATCTCACATCGTTTGCGATCTTCATGAGGTCAGCAGCAAGAGCCTTAAATGCTCCATGAACAAATACCAGTTCGTCCTTTGAAGTGAGGGAATGGAACTTGTTTTCTGCTGTCACAAAAGATTCGCCTGTAAGTTCTGATATGATGCGAGCCGATTCTACACCAAAATCCTTGTGCGCGTTGAGGCCCGTACCTACTGCCGTACCGCCGAGAGCTAATTCCTTAAGGCTCTCTGCTGCAGTAGCTATGAGCTTTTTATCTTTAGCAAGCATGGCAGCCCAGCCGCTGATTTCCTGACCAAGTGTGAGAGGAGTAGCGTCCTGGAGATGTGTTCTGCCAGTCTTGATAATATGCATATATCGCTCTGACAGATCTGTCAGAGTCTTTTCTAATTTTTCTACAGCAGGAAGCACCTGGCCTTTTACTGCGCGGAGCGCTGCGATGTGCATAGCTGTAGGGAATGTGTCATTTGAGCTCTGGGAGCAGTTTACATGATTGTTTGGGTGGAATGCCGTCTCACCGCCAGTAATCTCAGAAGCTCTGTTTGCGATAACTTCGTTAACATTCATGTTAGTCTGAGTGCCGCTTCCTGTCTGCCATACAGCCAGAGGGAAGTTGCCGTCAAGCTTGCCAGCCAGAATCTCGTCGCATACTTCGGCGATTACGTTGCCGCGTTCTGCATCAAGCATGCCGAGTTTTACGTTGGCAAGGGCTGCCGCCTTTTTAAGCACTGCAAAAGCCTCGATAATCTGAACAGGCATTTTTTCTGTTCCGATCTTGAAGTTCTGGAAACTGCGCTGAGTCTGCGCGCCCCAGTATCTGTCTGCAGGCACCTTGACTTCGCCCATTGTGTCGTGTTCTATTCTAAAACCCTTGTTGTCCATAGGTGTCTTTCCTTAAATTCTGCTGAGTCCGCTCTTAACTGCTTCGTCTGCCACTGCCTTTGCTACCGCCTTTACAACCGCTGGATCAAATGGATCCGGAAGGATGTATTCTGCTGTGAGTTCCTCTTCAGGAATAACTGCTGCGATAGCGTAAGAAGCTGCAACCTTCATTTCATCTGTAATCTTGCTTGCTCTTACGTCGAGGGCGCCTCTAAATACGCCAGGGAAGCATAAAGCGTTGTTTACCTGGTTAGGGAAATCGCTTCTGCCTGTGCCTACTACTGCAGCACCAGCTTCGATAGCGAGATCAGGCATAATTTCTGGAGTAGGGTTTGCCATAGCAAAGATGATAGGATCCTTTGCCATTGTGCGTACCATTTCCTGAGTGAGAGCACCTGCAGCTGAAACGCCCATAAATACATCAGCGCCCTTTACAGCATCTGCAAGAGAACCCTTGAGCATGCCCTTGTTTGTGATTTCTGCCATTTCCTGCTTTGCAGAGTTGTTTTCAGGTCTGCCATCCCAGATAGCACCTGATCTGTCGCACATGATAACATCGCCAAAGCCCATAGTAAGGAGGAGCTTTGTAATGGACGTGCCTGCAGCACCCGCACCGTTAACAACGATTTTGAGTTCTCCCATAGTCTTGCCTGTAAGCTTTACTGCATTGAGGAGACCTGCCGCAGCGATAATAGCTGTGCCGTGCTGGTCATCGTGGAAAACAGGGATATCGCATTCTTCTATAAGTCTCTTTTCTATTTCGAAACATCTAGGAGCAGAGATGTCTTCCAGATTGATGCCGCCAAAGCTCTTTGAAATGTTTTTAACTGTTTCAACGATTACGTCTGTATCTTTTGAGTCAACACAAATTGGAATAGCATCAATATCAGCAAAACGCTTAAAGAGAGCACACTTGCCTTCCATTACAGGCATAGCTGCACTTGGACCGATATCGCCAAGACCTAATACCGCAGTACCATCTGTAATTACTGCTACCAGGTTGCTCTTTCTTGTATATACGTAAGCGAGGCTTTCGTCCTTTTCGATTTCGAGGCATGGAGCTGCTACACCAGGAGTGTAAGCTACTGACATGTCGTCTCTGCTGTTGATAGGAGCTCTTGAAATAACTTCAATCTTGCCGCCCCATTCTTCGTGCTTTTCTATTGCTAATTTATTGATATCCATGTTTTTAAGTCTGCGCTGTCGCGCATCTCCTTTCGTTTGTCCTTATAACTGGTCCTCTGTAAGTTTTGCCACCAGGTCATCGATAAAAGTATCCATCATTCGGAATGCCGGTGTGAAAACAACTTCGATGTCCAGGCTGTTGCATAAGTGAGCAACTATACCATATAACTCTGGATCCCTTACAAAGACTTTTGTAGGACGTCCTTTTTCTTCTATGTGGTGAACCATGATTCCCAGGCCTACATCTCTAGGGTCGTCATTTCTGCTCACCATATACTGTTCTGTCAAGGCCTGCTTTTCCAAGTCACATACGATGCACATGCGAGGAAAGAAGGATCTTGGATCTTTTCCTGTGCCCTTTACGGACATAGGCAGATACGGCATATCAAACTCTATTGCGCCTGTAGTCACAGGCTTTTTCTTGAGTCGTCTGATAAGAACCTCATCTGTTATCATATATCCCTCAGTGACGGCTTCGATCTTTTCTACCGGAGGTAGAAACTCGTTTACGTACTGAGCGGCTTCAAAATCAAATCTGCGGCCGATACGGCAGCCTGCCGTCATAACAGTCACGTTGTCATTTAAAACAAGCTGTTCTGCGGCTTTTGCCAGTTCCTCAAGAACTCGGGCGAGTATCTCTGCCTCATCCGTTCTCAGATACCATGGCTCATATCCCGTTTCGTGTTTGCGGAATAACGGCCATGCCTCAGCGCCGCGATACTTTCGTTCGCAGCTCTTGAGGATTTCCATATCTCTCTTTCTGAGATCCCCTCTTGCACCCCATGTGCACTCGAGACAGGCTCTTTTGCTTTCGCCGATATATTCAGGCAGGTCCATAGTATTTAAATAATGAGTAAAACTCACAAGACCTCTGTGCCCTTTGTAAATGGAAATGCCCTTTGGCAGCTCGTACATGCCGGAAATACAGCAATAGTACGGTTCTTTGTCCCCCGGAAGATGAATCTCTGCCAGATCAACCTCACAGAAGGTTTTCCAGAGTTCAAGACTTTTCACTCTGTCTACCGCATCAAAGAGTCTCGTCCACGACGTAAGCGAAGCTTTCGAGATGGTTGTATTCTGTTTTGCCGGATTGATTTTGTTCATACTTTTAATTTTCTGTTTCCGACTGAGCGGCCTCTGCCTCTTCAGTCTTTTTAGCTTTAGGGGCGTATCTGTCCCCCTGAATCATTTCTTTTGTCTCCGGATCGATAGACATGAGTTCTACGTACTCATCTGTATCTGTAGAAAGATTACGTCTCATGAGAGCTCTGTCCACAAATCTGCCTGCAAATAGGTAAATCGTAGCAAATACCGGTACCGCAAGAATCATGCCAGGGAAACCAAAGAGTCCGCCACCCACCAGGATGGAGAAGAGTACCCAAATGCTCGGGATACCTGTAGTTTCGCCAAGAATCTTTGGACCGATGATATTGCCGTCAATCTGCTGGATGATAAGCGCGTAAACAGCAAACTCCAGCGCCTTTATAGGGTCAACCGTCAGGATAATGAACGTACACGGAATAGCGCCGATGAACGGACCAAAGAACGGAATCACGTTTGTAACACCTACGATAACACTGACCATCAGAGCATATGGCATGTTGAGGATGGAAAGCACCGGGAAGGTGATAAGTCCGATAATCGTAGAATCGATAATCTTACCGGAAATAAATCCGCTGAAAATCGCGTGCACTTCGCGCACATTTGTGATGATCTTGTTTGCTTCTTCTGGAGCAAAGAAACCATACACAAACTTTTTACCCTGCCCACTGAATGTGTCTTTTACATTGAGCAGGTATACACTCACTACGAGGCCCACAAGAATATCAAACAGGATATTTACTGCATTGATAACACCTGAAGTGATGCCTCCCAGAATCTGAGTGATAGATGGGATAATATAAGTCGTTACGATGTTTACCAGCTTTTCTTCTAAGTCGCCCAGCAGGTTTGCTGCTGATTTTGCCAGCGGCGGATAATCCGCCAGCATCTTCTGAGACCAGTCTGTAATCGTATCGATAGTGCCAGGTGTGGCATCTATTACTCTAACTATACTTTCTAATATCTGTGGACCAGCCATTGTGATAAGGCCGACCACCACAACTACAAGTACAACATGGCTGACCAGATTGCTGACACCTTTTGAAATTCTGAGCTTTACTTTTTCGCTGAGGCTATCCGGCAATTTCCTGCGAAGGAGTCTTCTCAGCCCGTTATATACCGGCAGGATGATGTATGCCATAATGCATCCCAGCATCACAGGTCTCAGAACACCGTTAAGAGTGCTCCACAGATTTTTTAACTCAGGTATACGAGTCAGCATGAGATAAAACAGGATGCTGCCGCAGATTACGAAAAATGCAGTCAGCCCCCATGCTTTATTTTCATGACTGAAAGTAACTCTTCTTTTTCTTTTCTTGAATTCCATT
>JAFYUX010000003.1 GCA_017549385.1 Bacillota bacterium | reverse complement strand
GGTCTCCAGAGCGTTATCGATGACCTCGCTAAGTACGGTTACAGCGATGTAAAGAACATCGTTTACCCAGGCATGAAGCACGAAGTTCTTAACGAACCTGAAAAGGAAAAGGTATACGCTGACGTTGTTAAGTTCATCGGTAAGCTTTAATCGATACCTCCGGTAACACGTCCTGGCGCAGCCAGGTGATGTAAGGGATATATGATATAAAAATTCGGAGCTTTCGCTTTGCGGAAGCTCCTTTTTTAATTGCTATAAAGATTGCAAAATCAATATTTTGCAGGTATAATTTAAGGATTGCGGAGCAATCAGAGATGCCGGATGCATTGGCATCTTATTTAAGATACTTTGGTATCGATATGTGCAGGGAGTCGATAACCCGGCGCATTTGAAATACATTTGTTGAAATTATATTTTTATACGTTGTTGTTTTTGTTGCAGAATAGGAAAAATTAATCATGGAATTTTTAATGGATCTTTTTTACAAGATTCTCGGATTTTTCTGGGGTGATCTTGTAACTATCCCGCTTCCTGGAGGCGGATCTCTGGGACTTTCTCTGCTGGTAATCCTTCTGATTCCAACAGGTATCTTCTGTACGATTATCACACGCGGTCTTCCGATCAGACTTCTTCCGGAAATGTGCCGTATCACTGTTGAAAAGCGTACATCTTCTACTGAAAACTCGGCTTCCGGGCTTCAGACTCTTATCGTTTCAACTGCTACACGTGTTGGTATGGGTAACCTTGCCGGCGTAGTTGCTGCCGTTTCTGTAGGTGGCGCAGGTGCTGTTTTCTGGATGTGGTTCTCTGCACTTTTAGGTGCAGCTACTTCTTACGTAGAATCAGTTCTGGCTCAGCTTTACAAGGAAAAGGATCCTCTTTATGACGGATACCGTGGCGGCCCTGCTTACTATATCCACGATTTCTGTACTAGAAAAAAGAGAGCTGCAGGCAAGGCTTGCAGATATTCTATTATCGCTGTACTCTTTGCGATTTCTGGTCTCATCTGCTGGTGTGGTATCAGCCAGGTTATCAGTAACTCAGTAGCAGAATCTTTCGAAAACGCATTCCACATCAATCCTCTTTACACTACGATTGCTCTGGTGCTCGTTTCTGCTGTTATCGTTCTCAGAAAGAATGCTACAGTAAAGGTTCTGGATATTATCGTACCGATTATGGCGGTTGCGTATTTCATCATCACTATCTTTATCATTATTAAGAATGCATCACTCCTTCCAGGAGTTTTCAGTGATATTTTCCAGCAGGCTTTTGGTATCAAGGCTATAGCTGGTGGCGGTCTTGGTGCGGTTATCATGAACGGCGTAAAGAGAGGTCTCTTCTCAAACGAAGCCGGTTCAGGTTCTGCTCCTTGCGCAGCAGCTGCTGCTGACGTTGATCATCCTGCAAAGGCTGGTCTCCTTCAGGCTTTAGGTGTTATCATCGACACAATCATCATCTGCAGCTGTACAGCATTTATCATGCTTCTCACACCTGCAGACCTCACAGAAGGCCTTACTGGTATGGATTATCTCCAGACTGCAATGGGTTACCACCTGGGTGGTTTCGGTGTTGTATTTATCGCCGTTACACTGCTCATGTTCTGTTTATCCACTTTCCTTGGAGTACTCTACTACGCAAGATCAAACGTTGCTTACCTCTTTGGTGACAACTGGACATCACAGACTATCTACAAGGTAATCGCGCTTATCATGCTCTTTATCGGCGGTCTCGCAGCATACTACTTCGTATGGGATCTCAGTGACCTCGGTATCGCGCTGATGACAGTATTCAACCTGATAGTTCTCATCCCGATGTCAAAAGAAGCAACCGCTTGCCTCAAGGACTACGAAAAGAACGTAATGCTTCCTAGAAAGCAGGCTAAAAAGGCTGGTAAATAATCCAAAATAAATTAAATACTGACGTTCCCTCCGGGAACACGAGTAGGCTATAATTAAGC
Source organism: Bacillota bacterium (assembly GCA_017549385.1). GTDB lineage: Bacteria > Bacillota > Clostridia > Peptostreptococcales > Anaerovoracaceae > RGIG7444. The sequence continues at coordinate 1,358 of JAFYUX010000003.1, read as the reverse complement.
TGTCGGAGCAATCCGGCAGCTTATTTTTTATGCAGATTGAAGTCTGCAATTTACGATTTCAATTTCATGAAATTCGATTCCGAAAGGAGATGAGATATATGAAACCTTTTTATATAGCGACTACAACTCAGATGAAGGAACTGGACAGACGTGCTATTGAGGAGCGCGGGATTCCATCGCTGGAGCTTATGGAAAATGCGGCTACTCATGTAGTAGAAAAAGCCTGTGAACTGGTGGAAAAAAATAAACTAGAAAAGCGTGTTGCGATATTTTGCTCCCAGGGAAATAACGGCGGTGACGGAGTAGCTGCAGCAAGATTGCTTAGATCACGAGGATACGAAGTGCGCTGTTTCCTTTCTGGAAATCGTGAAAAGATGACTGGCGATTGTAGAGCAAACGAGGAGAGACTTGTTGCTGTGGGCGGAGCCCTCGAGGATTTGACTGAAATTACAGATGATGTGAGAGCATGGGTTGATGGTTGCGGTTGTATTATAGATGCGCTTTTTGGTTTTGGTCTGGCAAGAGATCTTATGGGTATTTTTGCGGATATCGTTGAGATGATAAATGAGCGCAGAAATGAAAATTGTATGGTAGTGTCATGCGATTTTCCATCGGGCGTAAACGGTGATACTGGTGAGATTATGGGTTGTGCTGTTAAGGCTGACCTGACAGTTACTTTTAGTTGTGGCAAGCCGGGACTCTTTACTCCTCCTGGTGCAATGTACTCCCGCAAAGTTGATATCGTAGATATAGGTATTCCGGCAGATTTATATGCTGAAGTGGGTATCAAGCCGGCGAAACCTTTGGTAGGTCAGGCGGGTGAGTTTGGCAGTGATGCAGAGTTTTATAAAGGTTAGATAATGATAATGGCGATCCTTTGGGGTCGCTTTTTTTATTTAAAATATTTTTTAAGAATTTTTTATGTTTATAAATCCTGGCAGGGGTCGCCTGCGTCTTATTTAATGAAAGGGCAAGGTGTATTGAATTTCAATAAATTCAGAAACACATAATATTGTTCTGACAATTAAAATGTAGTAAAATATTAACAGTAAGTTTGGTCCGGGAGAACCGGAAAAGGAGATTTATTATGAAAAAATTAGTTTCGTTGGTATTAGTGCTGGTTATGGTTTTGGCTATGACGGTGCCGGCATTTGCAGCACAGAGCATTGAAGTAGAGGATAATATTTGTCCGGTGTATGGTTTACAGGCACATGATTTTCTCTACAAGATAGATGCAGAAAAGATTATAAAAGACTATCAGACTAACACAATTATGTACGGAAATGTAGTTACATATGAATGCAATGGCCCAGTGGTTCTGACTGTGGAAAATGAGGTTGTAAATGGTGGAGGCATGG
>JAFYUX010000029.1 GCA_017549385.1 Bacillota bacterium | reverse complement strand
TTCAGCAGGTTCTAATCAGGGCGGTGCAACTGTAAATGTTCCATTATCTTTCAGCGATATTCCGCCGGGACACTGGGCTTATGATGCCATTATGGAAATGGTATCGATCAATATGTTTAAGGGTATGACAGAGCCTGATGCAAACGGTGTTGCATTATTTGGTGAAAGTGATCCAATGACATATGTACAGTTCCTGGCTGTTATGACAAGACTTCTTTATCCTTCTGTTGACGAAGATTATTCTTTTGCTGCAGAAGAGGGCTGGTTCATGCCTTACTATTATGCCGCATTAGATTTTGGCCTTATCGAATACAATGAAGTGGCTGTTGCTGATCTCAATAAGCCAATGACTAGAGAACAGATGGCAAGAGTACTTGTCAGATCAGGTATACTGTTTGGTACAGTTACAGGAGAAACGGGATATACAGATTTCCCTGATGTTGACAAGGTGGGGGATGAGTATTTTGAAGCTGTAGCTATAGCTTATGGCGAAGGTCTCCTCTGCGGTGTTGATGCTGCAGGTACATTTAATCCTCAGGGAACTCTCACAAGAGCACAGGCTGCCATGGTTTGTTACAGACTGTTAGATTCATCTACAAGAGTGTTACCATAATAAGATAGTGTATAAATTATGAGCTCTGCTTAGGCAGGGCTCTTTTTTTATTAGTCTGAAATCTGTGTTTGTTGATTATCAATAGATATAAAAAATGCTGAAAATTACACAAAATCTATTTATTTACAATACATTTTTTCTTCACTGAATCCCCACAAAACAGAGGTAAACTATGACAGTCGAATGCTTACGCAAAGACAGACAGGAGGTGAAACTATGCGATTCAGAAACGAACTGAAATATCAGATTAGTCCTATAGATTATCATATTGTTCGACAGCGCCTTATATCAGTGTTACGTCCGGATCCAAATGCTGGCCCTGATGGCATGTATAAGATCAGGAGTCTTTATTTTGAAACTCCAGATGACAAGGTTCTTCAGGAAAAACTCACAGGCGTAAAAGAACGTGAAAAATTCAGAATACGTTACTACAATGACGACTACTCTTTCATAAGGCTGGAAAAGAAATATAAAAACAACAGCTTTGGCAACAAGAGGACAGCTCCGCTGACACGTGAACAGTGTGAGATGATTATTGCCGGAGATATCCAGTGGATGAGGGATTCCGAGTATCCTCTTTTAGTGGAACTCTACGGTAAGATGACAGAACAACGACTCAAACCAAAGGTTATCGTTGATTATATACGTGAACCATTCGTGTTTCCTGCAGGAAACGTGAGAGTTACGCTGGACAGTAACATACGGACGTCGGTTCATTCCCTGGATATGTTTGATCCGGACCTGCCGATGATTAATGTGCTAGGGTCAAATCCTATTATCATGGAAGTGAAATATGATGAGTATCTTCCAGATGTAGTGAAGTCAGTTATCGGGCCGGTGCAGAGCAGGGCAAATGCATTCTCCAAGTATGGTTATAGCCGAATGTTTGGCTAGGTGTTAGTTTTTTTAGAACGGAGTAAATTATGAACTTCAACGAAATTTTCAAATCATCTTTTATTGATAATGTGGCGGCTGTACAGCCTTTTGATATGGTGCTTGCAATCGGCATGTCTTTTGTACTTGGTCTTTTTATCTTTGTGATTTACAAAAAGACTTTTAATGGTGTCCTTTATTCTTCTGGTTTTGGACTTTCTCTTGTGGCTCTTTCCATGATTACTTCTATGGTGATTCTTACTATCAGCTCAAATGTAGTGCTTTCACTCGGTATGGTAGGTGCTCTTTCCATTGTAAGATTCAGAACGGCTATTAAGGATCCGATGGATATCGTATATCTTTTCTGGGCTATTGCAGCGGGTATTGTTTGTGGTGCAGGTCTTGTGCCGCTGGCTCTTTTCGGATCACTCTTTATCGGTGTGATTATCGTGCTGTTTGCAAACAGAAAGACTAAGGACAATCCCTATCTTCTTATAGTGGATTGTGAAAACGATACTGCTGAAAATAAGGCGGTAGATGTTGTTGCAAAGGCTGGTAAGAAATATGTTCTCAAGACAAAGACTATCTCTGCAAAGGGTATCGAAATGACTCTCGAAATCAGACTTCCTGATATGAACAGCCAGTTTATGAATCAGATCAACAGTGTACCTGGCGTGCGCAGTGCTATGTTAGTAGGTTACAACGGAGAATATCTCAGCTAGTAAGGAGAAGCTATGTTAGCAAGCAAGAAAATAAATGCTGTGGTTGCGGTTATCGTAGCTATTGCCGTAGTTTTCACCTGCATTCTCGCGTTTACCCCGGGCATTTTAGGGATAAAGTCTTATTCCGAATCACCTGATTATCTGGAAAAGCTTTTTGATAAAGATTCTGTGCAGTCGATCAATATCTCTGTAGATGAAGATCAGTGGCAGGAACTTTTAGATAATGCTACGCAGGAAGAATATTATCCTTGTGACATAACTATCAACGGAGAGACTTTCTACCAGGTTGGCATCAGAGCAAAGGGCAACTCCAGTTTATCTACTGTAGCCAGCTCTGGTTCGGATAGATTCAGCTTTAAGATCAAGCTGGATGAATATATTGACGGCCAGAGTTATCACGGCCTCAGTAAGTTTGTTATAAATAATATGCAGGGCGATGCAACATATATGAAGGAGTACATGTCGTACGATATGTATGATTTTATGGGAGTTGCCACACCGGCTTACGCTTTTGCCGACATCAGCGTAAATGATCAGGGCTGGGGACTTTATCTGGCGGTAGAAGCCATGGAAGAAGATTTTGCAGCACGAACTTACGGCAATAACTTCGGCGAACTTTACAAACCTGAGTCTATGGATATGGGGGACGGTTTTGGCGGCGGAGATATGCAGGACCGAAATCAGATGGCGGATATGGGCAACTTTGATCCATTGCAGATGATGGACGGCCAGATGCCAGACATGGGCAATATGTTTGGCGGCTTTGGTGGTTCTGGCGGTGGTGCAGACTTAGTTTATACTGATGATAAAATCAGTAGCTACAGTCAGATATTTGACAATACAGAAACGGCAAACAACACAGATGCGGATAAAAAACGTGTTATAAACGCCCTTAAGATTCTCAATCAGAGTACAGATGCAGATGAAATCGCTACGGTTGTTGATGTGGACGAAGTCCTTCGATACTTTGCAGTAAATACCGCGCTTGTAAATCTGGACAGTTATGTAAGTTCATTTAAGCAAAACTATTATCTTTACGAAGATGACGGTGTTATTTCTATTCTTCCGTGGGATCTCAACCTTTCTTTCGGTGGATTCCAGGGTGGCGGCTCAGAAGCCGTAAACTTCCCGATTGATACTCCAGTATCATCAGGTATAGATCTTTCCTCTAGGCCGCTTATAGGCAGCCTGCTGAAGTTTAATCAGTACACAGAACTCTACCATCAGCATCTACAGAAGATCGTCGACGAATATTTCAACAGCGGATATTTCCAGCAGAAGGTTGAAAGTCTGGATGTCATGATTAGAGATTATGTGGCAAAAGACGCGACAGCTTTCTATACGGTAGATGAGTATGACAAAGCAGTAGATACTCTCGTAAAATACGGCAGCCTCAGAGCAGAAAGCATAGAAGGTCAACTTAATAGAACTGTTCCATCTACTCGCGAAAGCCAGAATGCTAACAGCAGCGCTCTGGTTGATGCCTCCGGCATCGATATGAGTGATATGGGCTCCATGGGTAGAGGCGGCATGGAAAACTTCAATCCATCTCAAATGGGCGGTAAGATGCCAAACGGTATGCCTGGTGGACAACGTCCGCAGATGCCTAGCGGAATGCCCGGCGGCATGAATTTCGGCATGTAATATGATCCCTCACAGGTCAAACTGTGGGGGATTTTTGTTTATAATTCAATCAGGCTGAGATAAAATGAAGTATATGATAAAAATGAGATATAACTTTTCAGAGGTTTAAAATATGAATAAAAAAATCGGCTCAGAAGAATGCCTTATCTGCAGAGCGCCACTTGAGTATCTTACTGAAGATATAGAAATGCAGTGCGAACTCTGCAACAAAAAAGAATACAGCAAAACCCGTTGCGTTGACGGACACTTCGTGTGCACGGAGTGTCACACAAGCGGTATGGACAGCATATTTTCAGTGTGTCTGAACAGCGACAGTACAGACCCTATCGAGATTCTGGAAGAGATGATGGATATGGAATTCTGTCATATGCATGGACCGGAACATCACGTGATGGTAGGCTCGGCACTTTTAACGGCATATAAAAATGCTGGCGGGGAGATAGACCTAAAAAAAGCACTTAAGGAGATGTATAGCAGAGGTAAAGCTGTTCCAGGTGGAGCATGTGGATTCTGGGGTGCATGTGGAGCAGGTGTCAGCGCAGGCATGTACATATCAATAGCCACTGGTTCGACACCTCTTGCCAACAAAGAATGGGGTCTTTCAAACAAGATGACATCAAAGGCTCTGGGGCAGATTGGTGACAACGGTGGTCCGAGATGCTGCAAGAGAAACTCCTATCATGCCATTAAATCGGCAATCGAGTTTACAAGTGAAAATCTCGGCATAAACATGTCAGATATAGAGATAAAATGCAACCGATCTAAAAACAATAATCAGTGCATCGGCATGAGATGCCCGTATTTTAGCAGAAGGAAAAAAGATGAGAATCTGGGTAGATAAAACTAAGCCTGAAGAACTGGATATCCTTCAGGCCATGGAAGAAGAATCGTTTAAGATAAACGAAAAATATTTCGAAGGTGGTGTGCTTCCGGAACTGTCTGAAGACGACCAGGAAAAACACAGTTGGAAAGCACGCTTTGCAGATCCCGCGTATGAACTCTTTTCCATTTATGATGGTGAACGACTCATCGGCGGAGCCCGTGCGAAACCTTTCGGTTACTTTAATGCCGAAATGGAACTCTTTTTCATATGTCCGGAGTATCAGGGTAAGGGCATAGCAGCAGAAGCCTTTATAAAAGCAGAAAACATGCTGCCTGAAGTAAGATTCTGGTGCTTTGTAACACCGACACAGGTAACCCGCAACGCAGCATTCTATGTAAATAAATGCGGCTACGCCATAGTCGAAGTGGTAGAATACGACGACAAAACCGACAACGGAATGTTTGTATTTGAGAAAATAAAATATTAAGAGATAAGATTGTGAGATATACGCTGAATGCGACTTGGAGCCCTTTAGGGCGACGGAGCAGTCAGTGTATAGCTTACAATCTTTTTATTTATAATAAAAAAGCCGATGCATATACTGCATCGACTTTTGTGTATTCGTATTTTTATTATGCCATCAGCATCTCAGCAACCTTAAAGATGTCGCCAGCGCCCATAGTGATAACAACATCACCAGGCTGAACGTTTTCCTTAACGTAAGCTGCGATTTCCTCAAGAGTAGGAATGTAGATAGCTTCCTTTTCAGGCTGCTGCTTGTTGATTTCCTCAACGAGAGACTTTGAGCTGATCTTGTAAATATTCTTTTCTCTAGCTGCGTAAATTTCAGCCATCACAAGGATGTCAGCATCATTAAATGCACCTGCAAACTCATTAAAGAGCGCCATTGTACGAGTGTAAGTATGAGGCTGGAAGAGGCACCAGAGTCTGTTGTGAGGCATGTTCTGAGCCGCGCTGAGTGTAGCCTTGATTTCTGTTGGATGATGAGCGTAGTCATCAATGATTGTAAATCCGTTACGTTCTCCCTTGTATTGGAAACGACGGTTCGTTCCTGTGAAAGACAGAATACCTGTCTTGATTGTTTCTAATGGAATTTCCAAAATATCTGCAACTGCGATTGTTGACAGCGCATTTGATACATTGTG
>JAFYUX010000028.1 GCA_017549385.1 Bacillota bacterium | reverse complement strand
CTACCGGATGGCCGCCACCGCACTTTATGAGGGTTACATAATCAAGCTGGAGGTGCTTTTTAAGCATGCCTTTAAGGTCATCAGTTTCCTCTTCGATGTGGAGATGACCGTCAGAGCCCATAGTGAGTATGAAGAAACTCATGTGATCGCTGAGCTGGTAGTGAATCGTAAATTTGTCTCTGTCCACCATGGTGAAAACCGTATCAAGGTGCATAAAGCTTCTGTTTTTTGGAATGTCGATGGCGATGATTTTTTTAAAGCCTGAGTTGACCTCTGGATCCAGAATGTGTTTTGCGTAAGTTTCGATGGCGTAAGGCTGAGTTCTTTCTGAGATGCCGATAGCGATGGTAGTACTGTTAAGAATCAGTATGTCGCCGCCTTCTATAGTTGAGTCACAAGAACCGCTTATAGTATTTGAACCGGCATAGTCTGCATGGCTGATTTCAGTTGGATCAGACTGACGGTGGAACCACAGTGGTACATGACGATATTCAGGGTTGTATCTGAAGATATAGTCTGCAAAAAGGGTTTCGCGGTTTCTGGTCACTGTAGACATTCTGTGGATTGAAACGCCGTTGCCTGCACATGCAAATGGATCTCGGGTAAAGTAGAGATTTGGCATAGGATCTATGAGGAACGGGTAGTCGTTTTCGAGATAGTCTGTGAGATTTTTTCTGCTATAGTCGCGGATGTCTGATTTTCTCACACCTGCAATCATTATATTTATCATTTCTTCGTCAGAGAGTGAGCTGATATATTCGTAAATCATGCGGGTACGCTTTTCGCCACGGATGCCTGCCTCTGAGATAAATTCATGGATGAACTGTTTTCTCACTTCAGGGTTTGTAAGAGATTCTCTGATGAGATCCGTAAGATAGACAACTTCTGCACCGCACTGGCGAAGAGTTGCGGCAAAAGCATCGTGCTCCTGTCTTGCCACTTCGAGATAAGGAATATCATCAAAAAGCAGTCTGTCCAGATATTCTGGAACAAGGTTGTTTAGTTCGCGACCAGGTCGGAAAAGAAGCACTTTCTTTAAAGGCTCGATTTCCGAATATATATTGATAGGTCCGGTTATGCCGGGATTATTTCTTTTTCCGTTCATTTGCCGGGTACCTCCTTTCGTTTTCATATAAATTAATCTTTAGCTTTAGGGTTAAAAATGAGAGCTATGATATAGCCAAATACCAGTGCAACAGAAATACCTGCTGCAGAACTCTTTAGACCTCCAGTGATAACACCGAGAATACCTTCTTTTTTCAGTCCTTCCAGAGCACCTTTTACCAGGGTATAGCCGAATCCCGTCAGGGGCACTGTGGCGCCACTTCCTCCAAAGTCCACGATAGGCTGATACCAGCCCAGTGCAGTCAGGAGGCCTCCGGCCACAACGTAGATGACCAGTATGCGAGGTGCCGTGAGATTGGTAGTGTCCAATAGAATCTGGCCGATGACGCATATGAGTCCGCCTGTTACAAAAACTTTTAAAAGTTCCATGAGTGCATCCATTACATCACCTCCACAGTTACAGCGTGGGCTATTCCGGGAACGGTTTCCCCCTGCTGTTTTGAAATTGTGGATATGAGGGCACCAGTTGAAACCAGAAGAACTCGTTTGTATTTGCCTGCTCTCATTTCTTTTACAATACGTCCGGCGAAGATGGATGCGGAGCATCCGCATCCACTGCCGCCGGCGTGAGTATCCTGACAGTCTTCATACATGATTGCGCCGCAGTCTTCGTACACTTTTCTGAAATGGCGAAAGACAGATTCATCTTTTTCGTCCTGGCTGCTTTTTTTGAGGGCCAGGTCAAGAAGGATCTTTTTTCCGACACGACCAAGATCCCCTGTGAGGATAAGATCATAATCAGAAGACTTTCTGCCTGTATCAGTGAGATGAGCTCGTATTGTGTCGAAGGCGGCGGGAGCCATGGCAGCTCCCATAAAATTGGTGTCAGTGATGCCGGGGTCTACGACACGGCCCACTGTTCCGTGAGTTATGCAGCATAAAGGTTTGTCAGTACGCCCCAGGGATTGTGAAATCGTCACTGCTCCTGCGGCAGTAGCCGTCCATTGAGCCTGGGGCGGTCGCTGGTTGCCGTGTTCCAGTGGCATTCTGAACTGACGCTCTGCAGTTGCAAAATGACTGGAGGCTCCCGCTACTGTATGTGTGCAAAAGCCGCCGTCTACAAGGACGCTGGCCAGCAGTATAGACTCTGTCATAGTGGAGCAGGCTCCATAAAGGCCTAGGTAGGGAATGCTTACATCTCGAGCCATATATGACGATGACATGAGCTGGTTCAGCAGGTCCCCGGTGAGCATCACATCGATGGTTTGCTTTTTCAGGCCCGCTTTTTCTATGGCCATGGTTATGCTGTTTTTCAGCAGTTTTGATTCTGCTTTTTCAAATGTTTTTTCGCCGTAATAATCATCTTGCAGGATTTTGTCAAACCAGCGGGCCTGGGGACCTTTGCCTTCTTTGACTCCCACTACGGCGGCTGCCCCCGATATGACAGGTTTTGTGGGAAAGCAGAAAGTCCTTGCTCCAACACGTCTGCTGTTCAATACATCACATCCATTTCTTTAAAATATAATCTGAAGGACCCATTTGATGAGCCCTACAGCCCAACTTGTTGCAAGTCCCAGCAGTATTACTGGTCCTGCGAGGCTGAAGATTTTTGAACCAACACCAAGGACTGGGCCTTCCCGTTTATACTCCATTGCCGGAGCTACCACAGAATTAGCAAAACCTGTTATGGGTACACTACAACCGGCGCCTCCTAATTTGCCTAAAATGTCATAAACCCCAAAGCCTGTCAGCAGCTGGGCTGTACATACAAGTACCACTGTTGCCCAGGTACCTGCGGTTTCCTGATTCATACCGATGCTTAAAAAGCCGTCTTTTATAAAATGCCCTATAAGGCAGATAATGCCACCGGCAACAAATGCTTTGATACAATTGCTTACGTATTTAGGACGGTCTTTAAAACTGTTTGCGTATTTCTGAAATTTCAATCTCTTCACCTCGATTCCATATAAGGTTTGCTCAAAAAGGAGAGATTATGTATTTAAAATGATATGTAGCATTTGAAATGCCGAGATTATGGTGATAACATTTAGTTGGATTTGGAATTAAAATTTTTCAAATGGAAACGGGGAAAAATAAAGGGAATTATTAGAGGAGTATATTTAGAAATGAGACTTAAATTTAAACAAAAAGTAGATAATCTAAGTATAAAAGCAGAAGAAAAATTTGGTGATATCAGCACAAGAGCAGGACAACAGCTTCAAATCAGCAGCACAAAAATCAGAAAGCCGCTGACAAAACTACTTTTCAGTCGTATTGTTTTTATCGCATTGCTGACGCTGATTCAGTTCCTTATATGGATAGTAGTATTTAATAAATTAGGGGATAAATACGCATATTTCATGGAAGGCTGCGCTGTGCTCAGCGTACTGGTAATCATATGGATCATAAACAGCTGGAGTGACCCGGCATATAAGATTTCATGGGCACTTCTGGTGGCGGCACTGCCCGTCATGGGTACGTTTTTGTATCTATACACCCATGTAAATATTGATGGCAGGATACCTTTTGCCAAACTCAACAAAGCTATCGAGGATACTTCGGAGTTTGCAGTTACAGCAGTGCCGGTAAAAGACAGACTTAAAAACCTCGAGCCAGACTTCCACAAGCTGGCCCACTATATGGAAACCATCGGCAAAGCACCTGTTTACGAAAATACGGAAGTAAAGCATTATCCTGTAGGGGATGCAGCTTTTGCTGATATGTGCGCAGAGCTTGAAAAGGCCGAAGAATTTATCTTTATGGAATATTTCATAATCCAGGAAGGTGTTTTCTTAAACACATTGCTGGAGATTTTAGAGAGAAAAGCAAAGCAGGGCGTAGAGGTCAGATTGATGTATGATGATCTTGGATCTGCAAACACGGTACCGAGAAAGTACTGGAAAGAACTCCAAAAGAAAGGAATAAAGGCTCAGACTTTCTCAAAGCTCAAGTTATTCTTCTCTACAACATACAACAATCGTGACCATAGAAAGATTATGGTTATTGACGGCAAGGTTGCCTTTAGCGGTGGCATAAATCTTGCTGACGAATATATCAACAGAGTAGAACGTTTCGGTCATTGGAAAGATAATGTTTTTATGGTTCAGGGAGATGCGGTTCGCGGCTTTACTCTAATGTTCCTTCAGATGTGGAATGTTCAGGCAAAGCGTCGAGACAGACATTCTGATTATGAAAGATACCTCAATGTAGATATTGAAAGACGTCCAGACTTAGAAAATGATGGCTTTATCATCCCTTACGGTGATGGCCCTCATAAGCAGGATAACGTGGCGGAAAACGTTTATCTGGATATCATAAACAACGCTAAAAGATTCATATCAGTAATGACACCATATCTGGTGCCTGATAATGAAGTCCTCCATGCCCTCAAGCATGCATCAAAAAGCGGTGTAGAGGTAAACATTATAGTTCCTCATATTCCAGACAAAAAATACGTAAACATACTTACAAAGTCGTACTATCCGGAACTTTTACGCAGTGGTGTTCATATCTACGAATATGATCCTGGTTTTGTACACTCAAAGATGATGGTTGCCGACGGTGAAACAGCAGTAGAAGGCACAGTAAATCTTGATTACCGCAGTCTTTATCTCCACTACGAATGCGGCTGTATAATTCACAAAAACAAAGTTATCGGAGATATCGTAGACGACTTTGAAGACACATTAGCTTTATGTCACGAGGTTAGCATGGACGAATACCACAGTTACGGGCGTATTTTTAAATGGACGGCCAGTCTTCTCAGAATTTTTGCCCCAATGATGTAAAAATTTGCGTGCATTAAAACTGATGTTGTATTAGAATATAAAACGCTGATGTCTTGCGATTCCTCCGGAAACGCGATACACGGCATTCCGGATAAGAGTAAATTGCAGAAAGGAATCTACATTTAATGATAACAAGCAAGCAGAGAAGTTTTTTAAGAAAGATGGTTCAGGATATCCAGCCTACTGTATATATCGGTAAAAATGGTCTTACAGGCACAGTTCTCGACGAACTTGAAAAGGTTCTGGACGCTCACGAACTCGTAAAGGTAAAGGTACAGGAAGGTTGCATGGACGATCTCAAGGTTCTTGCAAACGATTCAGCTGATGCTATCGGTGCAGATGTTGTTCAGGTAATCGGCAGAAAGTTCTCCCTTTACAGACAGTCAGAAAAGAAGCTCATCGAGCTCCCAAAGGAAAAGAGAAAGTAGTTAATACTTTTTCTAAATCACGTGGCAGATTGCCTCGAAAAATCATAAATAGCAATAAAAAATCCCAAAGGCGATTTGCCTTTGGGATTTTGTCTTTTTTGATTTAGGCTGCTGGCTGAAGTGCAGTATCCTGCGAGCCAGAGTCTGTTACAGGCGGTGTTACCGGATCGGTAGCGCCACCCTGGTTTGGATCTGTAGTGCCACCTGGATTATTTGGATCAATCGGAGCATTTGGATCGATTGGGGCATTTGGATCTACAAATCCTTCTGGTGGTTCTACTTCCTCGAGGATATCACCAGTTGTTTCGTCGATAACTACGAAGATAAATGCACCAGTTTCTTCGTCGATGTAGTAAGCGTTGCCTGCTTCGTCGTAGAAGATTTCAGGTCTGAGAGCTGATGGTGTTGGACCTGTTGGAGTTGTACCGTCTACGAAGTATTCGCCGTTGAGAACGTATACGCCAGAAGGCATGCTGTTGAATGAACCGTAAGAAGCGCCTGCAGTTACCTGACGCATGATCTTGCTCCAGAGAGATGCTGCTGCACCTGAACCTGAAGAAAGTTCGATATTTACGTCGTTACCAATCCATACAGATGCTGCATACTGAGGAGTGAAACCTACGAACCATGCGTCGCAGTTGTCAGTAGTTGTACCTGTCTTGCCGGCTACAGGCTGGTTACCGATTGCGGCTCTGCCTGCGATACCGTTAGAAACTACAGTACGGAGCATATCTGTAACGATGTAAGCAACGCTTTCGTCGTATACTCTGTGTGAGTCAGGGTTCTTTTCTAACAGAACGTTACCCTGTGAGTCTTCTACTCTTGTGTATGATACCGGCTGTACATATACACCGCCGTTACCAAACGTACCATATGCAGAAGCCATTTCGAGAGGTGAGATACCTCTTACCATACCGCCGAGAGCTAACGCTGCGGCATTCATATCGTTTACGTCGCCGTCCTTAACAAGTGTAGTTACGCCGTTCTTTTCGAGGTACTTTGCAGAGTAAGATTCGCCAATGCTGTAGCAGAGTCTTACTGCTGGTACGTTGAGAGACTGTTCCATTGCGTAACGGAGTGTTACCCAGCCGGCGTAGCTGTTGTTCCAGTTACGAGGCCATTCTTTACCGTTTACGATGTTTGGTGAGTCTTCGATTGTACTGCCGGCTGTCCAACCTGTATCGAGGTCAACGCCTGACTGAATTGCTGGAGCATATACACCGATAGGCTTGATAGAAGAACCAGGCTGACGTGGATTGTCGGCTCTGTTGTAGAGGAGCTTGCCTGAGATATTTCTGCCGCCTACCATTACCTTAATCTGGCCGTTTGTGTAGTCAGTGATTACCATAGCACCCTGAGGCTGAACTGTTTCCTGTCTGAGAGTGTAGTGTGCTGGTCCAACAGATACTGTGTAGTCTGTAAAGATGAAGTAATCCGGGTTTGCGGCAAGGAATTCGGCGCTGATAATAGCGTTGCCATTGCCGTCTCTTGAGAGATACTGATCTTCGATGCCAGTGAGGTAACCGCCGTCGATGCTGTAGAGGAGACCATCCTTGATAGTGTAGAGGTCTTTAAACTCTATCTGAGGGATTTTGTTGCCACTTGCACCAGTTACTGAGTAGATGTTAACTCTGAAACCGTTGATGATAACGAGATCGCCGTTTTCGTTCATCATGTATTCGCCGTTTCTGAAAGTAAACGTGCCGTCACTATTGATGTACGTATCCTTGTTGTACATGAGGATGCCTGTGCGGTTTTTGTTGAGGATGTTGCCTTCGCCATCCTTTGCATAACCTGTAGCTCTTGGGAAGTTTGCTGAATTTGAGAATTCTGTTTCAGCAATCTGCTGCATCTGTACATTGAGAGTACTGTAAATCTTGAGACCGCCGTTATATACCATTTCTGTGGCTGTATTTTCGTCCATGTGGAGTTCTTCCACAAGGTCTGTTATTACTTCGTCAACACAGTAGTCTGTGAAGTATGAAGTTACTTTTGAATTAAGGAGAGAGCTTGGTTTGAGTTCTGATCTGATATCAACTGCTACAGCAGCATCGTGTTCTTCCTGTGTGATATAGCCCTGGTCGAGCATAAATTTGAGAACGAGAATCTGTCTGTCTTTATAGCCGTCGTTATACACAGTAGTGTAAGTGTTGTCCTGAAGCATGATGTTTGGATTTTCTGCTTCTACTTCTTCTGTGAGATAACGCTTGAGTGGTGCGTACCCGTTAGGGTTCTTTGGGAGAGATGCGAGTACTGCGCATTCGGCTAATGAAAGTTCCTGGGCGTCACAACCGAAGTATGCCTGAGCGGCAGTCTGAATACCGTTGGCGTTAAAGCCGAGGTATACAGTGTTGAGGTATGCCTCTAAGATCTGTTCTTTTGTGAGTTCCTTTTCAAGAATAACTGTATAGTAGGCTTCTCTGAGCTTTCTTGTCATGGAACGTTCGTTTGTGAGGTAGAGGTTACGTGCAAGCTGCTGAGTGATTGTACTTGTACCGCTGATCTTGCCACCACCTGTAACTTTTTCAACTACGGCACCGGCAATACGTACAAAATTGAAGCCGTTGTGGTCGTAGAATGTTTTGTCTTCGATAGCTACGATAGCGTCCTTCATGTCCTCAGGCATTGCATCAAAGTCAATGTTTGTACGCATGTCCTTTGTGGAAACTGCATCTACAGCTTCGCCTGTATCATCGTAGATGATAGTGGACTGAGTCAGCTGCTCATAGAGATTGTCTGGCTCAATCTTTGGTGTAGTCAGAACAATGTATCCTGTAACTACGATACCTAAAGCAACGCAGAGGGCTGCTAAAAGAAGAACCAGTTTGATAATCTTCTTCTTTAATGATGTGTTTTTCTTTGTCTTTTTCTTTGCCGGCTTTTTGTCGCCACCTTCTGGGGCAGGGCCGGATTTCTTAGGTTTTTTGCTTAATAATTTTGCCATGATAGCATCATCTTCTTTCTTGGATGCCGCTGGTGCGACTGTGTCAAGTTCCGGTATAGATTTTCTGAACTGTTCAGGAATGCCTTTTGACTCCTGAGGTGTTTTTGCAGATGGTACCGGACCGTCCTTTTGAGGTGTAGTTATTTTTATTGTTTGTCTGTTGTGAACAGCTTTTTCAAACGAAGAAAAGTCCAGGCTGTCGTCCAGACCGAGATCTGAAAGGTCTTTTACCTCCATATCATCATCTGATCCGAAACCGCTCAGAAGTTCGTTGAAACCACTGCTGAGCTGGCTCATAGTGTCCCGGGAAACTCTTCCGTTTTTTGCATTATCTTTTCCCAAGTTATCTCCCATAATATAATCTCCTGTTCAAATCCATAATTATGGATATTAAATTATACCACGCAGAAAATCTACATCCAACCCGTTCAATATTAATAAAGTATTACAGAAACATTGCGGAGCGATGGAAAAATATGTAAGATTATCTTAGGGATTGGTTTTAGAAAAGGGGAAAATTATATATGGAGGATAATTTACGCTTTGAAAATCTGCCGAGGAGAACTGTTGTGCTGGCAGCTTTTGCTTATGTGGCTGGTGTAGCGGTACAGCATGCTGTTGCAGATAAAGCAGGGATGGTAATAATTGCAACGACCGTTCTGATGGCGATGGTTTTAATAAGGTTGTTGCTGATTGCAAAGCCCGAGAAAGTATTAAGGAATGGAATTATCATCGTCATAATCTGTATGATTTCAGGAATAATGATGGGATATGTGGACGAGCACAAGGTTTCTAAACTATATGCCACAGATGTAAATATAGAAGGCAGAGTCGTAAAAGCTGAAGTTAAAGAAGAAAGTAAAATATCCCTGACGGTAAGGGAATGTGATACCAGAGAAAAAGTGCTGGTGACGGTTGAGTATAAAAATGAGGGTGAAGATGTAAAAGGCGAGGTGGCAGGATATACAGGGGCAGTCATTCGGGTGAGGGGAGCTCTCGAAAAGCCCGGGGTGGCTGGTAATCCCGGCGGGTTTGATTATTCGCTGTACCTGAGAGGCATGGGGATACATAACACAATGTATGTTGATGTTGCTGATGTTGAGTTTATGGATACACCGGATGGGCTGTGGAAGATGATGCACTTTCTGGGAAAAGCAAAAACATGCTTTGAAGATATGGCTTTTGAACTGATGGATCAGCAGACTGCGGGGCTTCTTTGCGGGATACTATTTGGTGATGATGGGCTGATGGATGAGACTGTACAGGAGAATTTCAGGCATGTGGGAACCGGACATCTTCTGGCGGTGTCAGGATTACATGTAGGTATGGTTTATGGGATTTTCTATATGCTTCTGGGCCGGCCCGTTAGCTTTTGGGGGAATGTTCCTCTGATGCTGATGATGCTGGGATACGCTGCGGTATCGGGTTTTTCTCCATCTGTGGTACGAGCTGTTTTTATGATTTTTGTAAACATGGTGGGCCGAGTGACTCACAGACGATACGATTTTCTGACTTGTATAGCATTTTGTGGAGGGATGATTCTGCTGGTGCGTCCCACAAAGCTGTTTTCATCGGGATTTCAGCTGTCGTTTTTGGCAGTGTTGTCTCTAAGTGTTATACTGCCGAGACTGGAACGAATGGTGGAATTGCCGGAGATGCCTGATTTTGAAACTCAGAAAGTAACGCTGGTAAAATACAGCAGGGTAGTGCTTAAGCGAAGACTGATTTCCTTTGCACTGCTTACATTGAGTCTGCAACTGGGTATGACACCAGTTACTGCACATATATTTCACTATATTTCGCCGGCAGGGATATTTGCAAACAGTCCTTCTATCGCTCTGGCGGGGATAATTGTTCCTTTGGGAATGCTGATGATGCCGTTGGCCTGGGCTTTAGCAGCGTTGACTGGAGGCATCGTTGCAGGTGGAACAACTGTGGGCGTACTGGGGACGAGTTTTTCAAGTGTTGGAATACTTTTGTATAAAATCACTGCTTTTGCAGCATCTATGACGGAGATGATTATCAGATTTCTCATTTATCTTAATAAAATGGCTGAAGAGGTTATGGGATTCAGATACGTTGCGTCACCAGGTATTGCGGTTCTGGTGATATATTACGCAGCACTTTTCTTTTTCTGCAGTGAGGCAGGAGAAAGAATGATAAAAGACATAAGATCTGGATGGAGAATGGGAATTAAAGGAGAGTCGGCCTTAGCATTCATGGGGTTAGAAATGAACCCGTCTAAGGTGGCAACTGCAGTGCTGGTATTGGTTATACTGACTGCAGGTGTGGGATTTCAGTGGACCTCGGGCTGGAAGTATAATCTGGCGGAGGCTGTATTTGTAGATGTGGGTCAGGGCGATTGCTGCCATATAAAAGGTGACAAAGGGGTACACGTTTTATGTGACAGCGGCGGCAGTGAGCTGAAAGATGTGGGAACTGACACGCTGATACCGTATTTTCTGGGCAACGGTATCCGAAAGATTGATTTGGCAGTCATAAGTCATCTACATACAGATCACTATAAAGGACTTACGACTTTAAAAGACGGAGTTAAAATCGGTACTCTGGTGGTGTCGGAAGTTTATAAAGATCAGGTAAGTCAAATATCCCAGGAAACTGGAGTGCCCGTTGAAAAAATCATATTTGCAAAGTCGGGAGATGTTATAGATGCTGGTGGCGGAGTCACCGTAAAGGTGCTGGCTTCAATGGGAGCGGATTCGGGACAGGACGAAAACGAAATATGTCTCGTTTATCAGGTTTGGTATAAGGGGAAAAGTATTCTTTTTACTGGGGACATTGATTCGGATTATGAAAATCAGCTTAGCGGGATAGTTGGAGATAATCTGAAATCTGACATACTTAAAGTCGCGCACCATGGCAGCAGATATTCGTCCAGCGATACATTTTTAACCGATGTTGATCCTGACTTCAGCATTATACAAGTCGGTCGCAACGTTTACGGACATCCAACTCAGGAGGCGATAGACAGGCTGGAAAGCTGCGGCAGTGAGGTATATAGAAATGACATTCAGGGAGCAGTTATGGTGGATATGAATCCTGTTTTATCACCAGGTTCGGGAAATATGAATATTTATCCTGTAAAGGAGTAAGGAAATGCCTGCTGAAAATGGATGAGCATAGACAAGGTGCTTTAGAAGACAGCGAAGCAAAAAATACAGAAAACTGTATGCAATCCGGATTTATCTTCTGTTTTGGATAGTCAACACATGGTATAATAAATTTTCAAGGGCGAAAAATTCCTCTTGGTAAAAATGTATTTTGACTAATAAAAATATATTTACGATCCCTCCGGGATCAAAAGGATATAAAGGCGGTAAATCAGATGAAAGACTGGAAAGAATTATACGCATCAAAATTATGTACACCAGACGAAGCAGTTAAATACGTAAAAGATCACGATCGTATTGTTGTAGGTGGTGGTCCTGCAAGACCAAAGAGACTCATGCAGGCGCTGATTGACAATGCGTCTATGTTTAAAGATGTAAAGATTATGCACGGTCTCAGCCACGGCGTGGAGGATTACTGCAACGAGGAGTACAAGGACAACTTTACTCACGAATCTCTTTTCCTTTCTTCAGGTACCAGAAAACATCACTCTGAAGGTAGAGTACAGCTCTATCCTTGTTACTATTATCAGCTTAGCGACTGGTTTGGTTCCGGCTATATTCCCACAAACGTACTCATGATTCAGGTTTCAAAGCCTGACGAAAACGGCTACTGCAGCTGTGGTCTCATCGCTGACTTTATTCAGGAAGGCGTTGATTCAGCTGATATCGTAATCGCTCAGATCAATGGCCAGATGCCATGGTCTGACTCAGAAGATTGCATCGTACACATCAGCAGATTTGACCACATTATCGAATGCGACGAGCCGATGCCGATCACTCCGCGATCTGTACTTACAGATGTGGAACTCAAGATTGGCGAAAACTGCGCTACACTGGTAAACGACGGCGATACTATTCAGGTTGGTATTGGAAGTCTTCCAGATGCAGTATGCGTTGCGCTTAAGAATAAAAAAGATCTCGGCGTTCACACAGAACTCCTTACAGACGGTCTCATGGATCTCTACAAGTGCGGTGCTATCAACAACTCCAAAAAATCAATGGATCAGGGTGCTATGGTTACTACTTTCGTAATGGGTACTCAGGAACTCTACGATTTTGTTGATCACAACCCTGCAGTTGTGCTCAAGAGAGTAAAAGACGTAAATCATCCAGTTGTAATTGCAAACTGTGCAAACATGATCAGCATCAATACATGCATCGAAGTTGACCTTATGGGCCAGGTTGTTGCAAGCTCTGCAGGTACTCGTCAGATCAGCGGTTCCGGCGGTCAGGTTGACTTTGTACGAGGCACGATGATGTCCCTCGACGGCAAGGGCAGATCAGTTATTGCAATCACATCTGTTCACGAAAAAAAGGGCCAGAGAAATTCTCGTATCAAGCCTCTCATCACAGAAGGCTCATCTGTAACAGTAAGCAGAGAAGATGTAGATTACGTTGTTACAGAATACGGTATTGCCCGCCTCAGCGGTCGCAGTTTACAGGAT
>JAFYUX010000002.1 GCA_017549385.1 Bacillota bacterium | reverse complement strand
GTAATGCAGACATGAAGAATCTTCTCGGCGGCAAGGGTGCAAACCTCGCTGAGATGACAAACCTCGGTATGCCCGTGCCACAGGGTTTTACGATTACAACAGAAGCATGTAATCGTTACTATGAAGATGGTGAGATCATTGCCCCAGAGATCGAAGAAAAGATCGTGGAATACATGGGCAAGTTAGAAGAAATTACTGGTAAGAAATTCGGGGTTAATGAAAACCCTCTCCTCGTTTCTGTAAGATCAGGTGCTAGAGCATCTATGCCAGGTATGATGGACACAATCCTCAACCTCGGTATCAACGATCAGGTTGCTGAAGGTATGATTAAACTTACTGGTAACCCAAGATTCGTATATGACTCTTACAGAAGATTTATTCAGATGTTCTCTGACGTAGTTATGGAACTTCCAAAGGAAGAATTCGAACGCTTCATCGATCAGTTAAAAGAAGAACGCGGCGTAGTATACGATGCAGAACTCGATGCTGACGATATGAAGAAACTCGTAGAGATCTTCAAGAATCATTACAAGGAAAAGATGGGCACAGATTTCCCTCAGGAACCATCTGTTCAGCTTATGGAAGCAGTTAAGGCTGTATTCAGAAGCTGGAACAACCATAGAGCTATTTCTTACAGAAAGATGAACGATATCCCAAGCTCTTGGGGTACAGCTGTAAACGTTCAGTCTATGGTATTTGGTAATATGGGCGACGACTCAGGTACAGGTGTTGCATTTACACGTAACCCTGCAACAGGCGAAAAGGCACTTTTCGGCGAATTCCTGATGAACGCACAGGGCGAAGACGTAGTAGCAGGTATCAGAACACCTCAGACTATCGATCAGCTTGCAGAAGTAATGCCTGACGTTTTCGAACAGTTCAAGGTTATTGCTGAAACTCTTGAAAACCACTACAAGGATATGCAGGATCTCGAGTTTACTATTGAAAAGGGTAAGCTCTACATGCTCCAGACTCGTAATGGTAAGAGAACAGCTGCTTCAGCTCTCCGTATCGCAGTAGCTCTCGTAGAAGAAGGTCTCTGCACAATCGAAGAAGCTCTCTTAAAGATTGATCCAAAGTCTTTAGATGCTATCCTTCACCCACAGTTTGACAAGTATGCTATCCTCGAAGCTGTTCCTGTTACATCAGGTCTTGCAGCATCTCCAGGTGCAGCATGCGGTGGTGTATACTTCACAGCAGAAGCTGCAAAGGCAGCTGCAGAACACGGTCCTGTTCTTCTCGTAAGATTAGAAACTTCACCAGAAGACATCGACGGTATGGCTGCTGCAGAAGGTATCCTCACTTGCAGAGGCGGTATGACATCTCATGCGGCTGTAGTAGCAAGAGGTATGGGTACAGCTTGTGTATCAGGTTGTTCTGACATCATCATCAACGAAAAGGGCAAGTTCCTCACTATCGATCACCAGATCGTTAGAGAAGGCGAATTTATGTCTATCGACGGTTCAACAGGTAAGGTATACATCGGCAAGATTCCTACAGTAGACGCTGATATTTCAGGTGACTTTGAAACTGTTATGGAATGGGCTGACAATATCAGATCCCTCAAGATCCGTACAAACGCAGATAACCCAGTAGATGCAGCAAAGGCTGTATCATTTGGTGCAGAAGGTATCGGTCTCACAAGAACTGAGCACATGTTCTTCGACGAAGAACGTATTCCAGCAGTTCGTGAAATGATCGTATCAAAGACAGTAGAACAGCGCGAAAAGGCGTTAGATAAACTTCTCCCAATGCAGAGAGAAGACTTCGAAGGCATTTACGAAGCAATGGGCGAAAGACCGGTTACAATCCGTCTCTTAGATCCACCACTTCACGAATTCCTTCCACACGAAGATGACGACATTGCTGCACTTGCTACAGAAATGGGTCTCCCATTCTCTGAATTAAAGAACACAGTAAGCCAGCTCCACGAATTCAACCCTATGATGGGTCACCGTGGTTGCCGTTTATCTATCACATATCCAGAAATCGCAGCAATGCAGGCTAGAGCTATCATCGAAGCTGCTGTTAACGTTTCTAAGCGCAAGGGCTACAAGATCGTACCTGAAATTATGATTCCGCTCATCGGTTGCGTAAACGAATTCAAGTACGTTAGAGATGCTGTAGTAAAGACAGCTGATGCTGTTATCGCAGAATCTGGTGTAGATCTCGAATACCTCGTTGGTACAATGATTGAAATCCCAAGAGCTGCTATCACAGCTGACGAAGTAGCACAGGAAGCAGCATTCTTCAGCTTTGGTACAAACGACCTTACTCAGATGACATTCGGTTTCAGCCGTGATGACGCTGGCAAGTTCCTCCCAGACTATTACGAAAAGCGTATCTACGATTCCGATCCATTCGTAAGATTTGACCAGGAAGGTACTGGTAAGCTTGTAGACTTAGCTTGTAACCTCGGCAGAAGCGTAAGACCTGACATCAAGTTAGGTGTTTGCGGTGAACATGGTGGTGACCCATCTTCTGTAGAATTCTTCCACGGAATCGGTCTCAACTACGTATCTTGCTCACCATTCAGAGTACCTATCGCAAGACTTGCTGCAGCTCAGGCTCAGATCAAGAACCCTAGATAGTAAACTGGATGGCGGTGCCATCGTAGACAGGATGCTTATATATTAGACATTACGGATATCACATTCTTTTAAATAAGGATGTGGTATCCTTTTGTTTTTGTTGAAAGTGGGGTAAAATATATATAGGAAAAGGAAAATTTAATCATTACTTATATATCCGGAGGTGATAAGTATGAAGAAAATAATCACTATCAGCAGAGAATTCGGAAGCGGCGGCCGTACAGTGGGGCGCATGGTTGCAGAAAAACTTGGTATTCCATTTTACGACAAAGAGATTATAGAAAAGGCGGCAGAAGAAACAGGCTTTACAGAATCATTTATCAGTGAGCATGGCGAACACTCCGCGTACAAAAATATATTTGCATATTCTTTTATCGGTCGCACATTTGACGGCATGTCAGCAGATGATTATATCTGGTCAATCCAGCGCAAGATTATCAGAGATCTGGCAGAAAAAGGCCCTTGCGTTATCGTAGGTAGATGTGCAGACTACATACTTCAGGATAGAGATGACTGTCTCCACGCATTTATCCATGCGGATATTGCCAGCAGAGCAAAACGTATAGTAGAAAAGTACGGCGAAACTTCTGATTCACCAGAAAAGAGACTGGCAGACAAGGACAAAAAGCGTCGCAACAACTACAAGTACTATACAGACAGAGAATGGGGCATGTCACAAAACTACGATATATCTCTGGATAGCAGCACTTTAGGTCTTGAAAGATGTGCTGATATCATCGTAGAACTGGCTAAGATATTATAAAAGCAGGTTGCGGAAGTTAGTTTACCGTAATCACAATCACAAGCATTTAAAAACGGCTACTGGTTATTCAGTAGCCGTTTTTTTCTTTTTCGTTCTTTTGTATGAGAGTGTTAAATTCGTCAGAATTTACTTTTCCCATACTTCATAATACTTTTTACCAACCAGAGAAGGTCTCACATGGAAAATAGGTGGTTTTGCCTCTGAACTGAATTTAAAGACAACTCTAAAATTCTCATCAAGCATCAGGCGTCCGTCAAAAAGATTACCTGTCTTTCTGCTTGTAAACCCTCTGATAACATCAGTTTTACCTGCTGTAAGCAGATCATATTTGTCCTGAATAGAAAGTCTTTTGCCTAATACTTCGTGTGGAATCACTGTACAGCCCTTTGGGCAGGCGATACCAGTGGAAGTTTCGTGCATTGCACTGTGACATCTAGGACATACTGCAGCTTCTGTAAGGAATGGGTTGTATTTGAAATACTTAAGTTCGTTGTTTATATACTGAACCCAGGCAGAAAACTTAGTGCCGTTTTTAGTCACAAGCTTTGAGAAATAGTAGGTGTCACCTTTAGAAAGATTTTCTTTTTCTGTTTCTGTAAATTTGTGGCCGTAGGCCTCTTCAGGGAACTTTGATGCCTTTTTTGCAGATACAGCAACATCAATCATACCAGATTCGTTTTTATCGAGATGAATCTTGCTGCCGTAGAACTGCTGACACCATGATCTTGATTTATCCTGAACATCTTTTATAAAGTCGTCTGCATTGCTTTCGCCTTTTGCAATCTTATCAAGTATCGTTTCCCAGTGGGCGGTAAGCTCAGGACTCTTGAGATCTTCTACAGGGAGTCTATCCATGAGAATCATAGCCTTTTGGGTAGGTACAAGATGATTTTTCTGGCGGGCAACAT
>JAFYUX010000027.1 GCA_017549385.1 Bacillota bacterium | reverse complement strand
TGATGAAACACTTCACTAAGTCGCCTGGTAAGTTAGGCAAAAAGATGAAGAGAAAGTTCAGATAAAAACTTAGTAATTAGACTCTTAACAAGAACTCGTGTGACCGCGAGGTCTCGCGATATGGAGTTTAAAATATAAAATCAACATTATTTTTTTATAAGTAAATTACACGGAGGTAATTATCATGGCAGTAAAGATGAGATTAAAGAGAATGGGTAGAAAGAAGAGCCCTTTTTACAGAGTAGTAGTAGCAGATTCTAGAGCTCCAAGAGATGGCGCTTTCATCGATGAAATCGGTACTTACGATCCAATGAAGGAATCTGACAACATCAAGATCGATGCTGAAAAGGCAAAGAAGTGGCTCGGTAACGGTGCTCAGCCTACTGACACAGTTAAGGATCTTCTCAAGAAGTCTGGCATCGTAGAATAAGAGTGGCGGTGTTGAGCGTGGTCAAATTAGTTGAATCTATCGCCAAGTCGCTCGTAGATAATCCGGAGTCTGTAGTGGTAACTGAAGTTTCAGGCAAGCAGGCTACAACTATTCAGCTCAAGGTTGCTTCAGAAGATATGGGTAAGGTAATCGGAAAGCAGGGAAAGATAGCCAGAGCACTGAGAACCGTGGTTCGTGCTGCGGCGACTAAGGACAATAAAAAAGTAATAGTCGAAATCATTCAGTAAATTTGATTTAACAGGGCTGTCTCTTTCGGGACAGCTCTACTTTTTTGTAAAGAGAAATGCCGTGAATTGCGGCTACTTTTTGAGGTAAAGATGGAAAAGATCAAGGTAGGAAAAATCGTTACAGCGGTTGGTATTAAAGGGGAAGTAAAGATTTACCCTTACACTGACTACCCAGAACGTTTCGAGGAACTTGACAGAGTTTATGCTGGCAAGGAAGTTCTCGAAATCGAAAAAGTAAGATACCAGAAAAACATGGTTATCGTAAAATTTAAGAGTGTTACAGACAGAAATGCAGCAGAAAAGCTCAGAGATACATTCGTTACTATCGATAGCGAAGATCTCAGAGAACTTGACGAAGATGAGTTCTTTATTTTCGATCTCATCGGCTTAGAAGCTGTTGACCAGGAAGGTAAGCACCTGGGTAAGGTAACAGACGTAATTCAGAACACAGCACAGGATCTCTACGAGATCACAGATGATAAGGGAAAAAAGTATCTGATTCCTGCAGTTTACGAATTTGTAACAGATATTGATATAAATGATGGTATAATGAAAATTAACCCGATTGAAGGTCTTTTTGGCGGAGAGCAGGAGGAAGTCTAATGCATATAGACATTCTCACTCTTTTCCCGGAAATGGTTGAGCCGGTTGTGAGCTCAAGCATGCTCGGCAGAGCTGCGGAAAAGGGTTTACTTGAGATAAACACTGTAAATATTAGAGATTATACGCAAAATAAACACAAAAAAGCGGATGATACTCCTTTTGGAGGCGGTGCCGGAATGGTAATGATGGCGCAGCCTGTTTTTGATGCTCTTAAGGCTGTAGGGGCTGAAAACAAGCGTATTATCTATATGTCTCCTAGAGGCAGACGTTTAGATAAGGATCTTGTTGTGGAGCTTTCACAGGAGGAAAATCTGGTATTCCTTTGCGGTCATTATGAGGGGATTGATGAGCGTATTATCGAATACTGGAAGCCGGACGAAATTTCTATCGGTGACTATATTCTCACCGGAGGTGAGCTTGCTGCAATGGTTGTTGTAGATGCTGTTGCAAGATTAGTTCCAGAGGTTCTCGGTAACAACGATTCTATTATGGAAGAGTCTGTGTACAGCGGTCTTATTGAAGCGCCACTTTACACTAAACCGAGAATTTACGAAGGTCTGGGCGTTCCTGATGCTCTTATTTCAGGCAATCACAAGATGATTCATCTCTGGAAGTTTGAAAAGGCATGCAGGATTACAAAAGAACGCAGACCGGATTTATGGGAAGCATTCTTAGCAGATCCAGGCCAGCTCACAAAGGACGAGAAAAAAATCCTCGAAGCAGTAAAATCCGAATAGATGGTATTGTGGGATTAGACGGAGGTTTGTTTTGGCACAAAAGACAAAAAATAAGACATCGCCGACAGCGATGCTGATTATATATATTCTGATTGTAGCAATTCTTGCAGTCATAGTTTATGCTACGCCAAAACTTTCAGGTGCTTTTGACGAGACAATGACTATTCAGTACGGCAACCTCAAAGTTTCAGAAGAAATCACATGCTACGTAGTTAGAGACGAAGTTGTGTATTTTGCAGGCGAAAGTGGACAGGCAGGGTACTATTTTGACGAAGAGGAACTGGCTAGATCAGGTTCTCAGGCCGTAACTATAGATGTTAACCAGCTTGCTATGGGTGCGGATTATTCGGGATACAATAAAAAAGTAAAATCACTTCTTACAGGTGATGTGCTTCTAGACAAGGACAGCAAAGATCTGATTACTCTTGAGACTTCTCTCAGAGAAGAATTAGACGACACAGAAGATCCACTCAGAAGACAAATGCTTACAAACAGAATCAACGAAGTTGCAATGGTTGCAGATATGCAGACAGAAAATGCGCTTCAGAGCTTAAGTCCGCAGGATGAAAGTAACATCAATGTTTCTGAGATAGGAATCACAGGGTCATATCAGGTTAATAATCCAGGATATATCAGTTATAAACTGGATGGTTATGAGTCAGAGTTTAACCCTGATACTATGACTCTTCTGGATAGAGACAAAGTAAAATCAAAAACTTATAAGTCCGAGTCTATATGTAATGGTAATGCCTCTAAAAATGAACCGCTTTTTAAGGTGGTAGATAATAAGTATTGGTATGCTGTTACATGGATATCTACATCAGATAT
>JAFYUX010000026.1 GCA_017549385.1 Bacillota bacterium | reverse complement strand
CCATCGTTTTCGTATATATCCCACACAAGCTCCATGCCGATAACACCCATAAGGCGGGTATCTGTTACCTGGCCGTAGCAGAAACTGCGTCTGCCTGATGCGGAAGAAAAATCCTTTCCGCCTTTTATAACTGTAAGCTGTGGTTTCATTTCTGTTCTCCTTTGCGTGGGCGGAGCCCTCGCGTAATTATGGATAATAAAAGAAGTATAACTTATTTTTGCATGGAAGTGTTAATAAAGTGTAATTAATACATGAATAATTATTCATGGGAATGGGGAGAAATCGTGGCATGGAATGCTTAAAAATGCATTTATTTCGGTCATTTCATTGACCCCGTGGGGCAAATAATATAAAATTTTAAGGATATGGTGGATTTTTATGTGACAGAATATTTCCGTCACTGAATTTATAATTTATGCAACGAAAGGTTGGAAAAACAATGGGTATTAAAGTTGTAAAGTTTGGTGGTTCTTCGGTTGCTGATGCAATCCAGCTCCAGAAAGTTAAGAATATCGTTCTCGCTGATCCAGACAGAAAGTTTGTAATCGTTTCTGCTCCAGGTAAGCGTTTCTCAGAAGACAGCAAGATCACAGATCTTCTCTATCTCTGCAAGACTCATATCGATCACAATGTGTCGCCAGAACACGTTTTCCAGGTTATCTGTGACAGATTCAGAAGCATGGAAATGAACCTCGGTGTAAACATCGGCATCGAAAAGGATCTGGAAGAAATCAGATCAAACCTCAAGTCAGGTATCACAGCTGATTACATTGCCAGCAGAGGCGAATATCTCTGCGGTAAGCTGGCTGCAGCAGTTCTCGGTTTTGACTTTGTAGATCCAGCTGGTCTCATCCAGTTTGATGAAAGAGGCAGACACCTCCCAGAAGAAACTCACAAGGCTCTCTGTGCAGAACTGGCAAAGCATGAGTGTGCAGTTATCCCTGGTTTCTATGGTTCAAATCCTGACGGCACAATCAGAACTTTCTCAAGAGGCGGTTCTGACGTAACTGGTTCTCTCGTAGCTAAGGCTGTAAATGCTGACATGTACGAAAACTGGACTGACGTTTCAGGCTTCCTCATGGCTGACCCAAGAATCGTAGATTCTCCAAAGCCAATCAAAAACATTACATATAAGGAATTAAGAGAACTTTCATACATGGGTGCAAGCGTACTTCACGAAGACGCTGTCTTCCCGGTTAGAGAAGTAAACATTCCTATCAATATCAGAAACACAAACGAACCAGAAAATCCTGGTACTATCATTTCTGACACACCTAGCGAATCAGACAATGCTATCACAGGTATCGCTGGCAGAAAGGACTTCGTTGTAATCGCGTTATACAAGAACATGATGAATTCAGAAATCGGATTCGTTAAGAGACTTCTCACTATTCTTGAAAACAACGAAATCGCATTCGAACATCTCCCAAGTGGTATCGATACAGTTTGTCTCGTTATCTCAAAGAAGCAGCTTGAAGGCAAGCTCACTGATCTCATCGATGACATCGAAAAGCGCCTCAAGCCAGACTCTGTAGAAATCTATCAGGATATGGCGCTTATCGCTACTGTAGGTCTCGGTATGAGCAGAAGAATCGGTGTATCTGCTACACTCTTCACAGCACTCAGCAAAGCTCAGGTTAACGTAAGAATGATCGATCAGGGTTCAAGCGAAATGAACATTATTGTAGGGGTTGAAAACGACCACTTTGAAACAGCCATAAAGGCTATCTATGATGCATTTGTATCATAAAAAAGAAAAGAGGGAATTATGGGACTTTTAGAAGCAGTCTTTGGTGATCTTAATAAAAAAGAGGTCAAAAAACTGGAAAAAATCGCAGACAAGGTACTGGCTTATGACGAAGCCATGCAGAAGCTCAGCGACGACGAACTCAGAGCAAAGACTCGTGAGTTTCAGGACCGCTGCCAAAACAAGGGTGAGTCTTTAGACGATCTTCTTCCTGAAGCTTTTGCTGTATGTCGTGAAGCGGCATCAAGAACTCTTGGCATGAAACACTTCAGAGTTCAGATCATTGGCGGTATTGCACTGCACCAGGGCCGTATAGCCGAAATGAAAACAGGTGAAGGTAAGACACTCGTTGCCACACTTCCTGCGTATCTCAACGCACTGGAAGGCAAGGGCGTATATATCGTAACTGTAAACGACTATCTGGCAAAGCGAGATATGGAATGGATGGGCAAGATCTATACGTTCCTGGGTCTCACAGTAGGCGGTATCTTTAACAGCGTACCGACGCCTTTAAGAAAGGCTCAGTACATGTGCGATATCGTTTACGGCACAAACAACGAATTTGGTTTTGACTACCTCAGAGACAACATGGCAAGCTACAAAGAGTTTACTGTTCAGCGCGAACTCAACTATGCCATCGTGGACGAAGTAGACAGTATCCTTATCGACGAAGCTCGTACGCCACTCATCATCTCAGGCGCAGGGGAAAAATCAAACGAGATGTACATGAGTGCGCATAACTTCGTTAAGACGTTTAAGGCAGAAGAAGACTTCACGTTAGACGAAAAAGACAGAACTGTAGCCCTTACTGAAAAGGGTGTGGAAAAGTGTGAAGCTCATTTCGACGTTGAAAACTTCTCTGATCCTGAACACATGGAACTCAACCATCACGTAAATCAGGCTCTCAAGGCAAACTTCCTCATGAAAAAGGATGTTGATTACGTTGTTATGGATGATGAAGTTCTCATCGTAGACGAGTTTACAGGCCGTATCATGCAGGGCAGAAGATACAGCGACGGTCTCCATCAGGCTATCGAAGCAAAAGAAGGCATCGAAGTAAGACACGAAATGAAGACTCTCGCAACTATCACGCTTCAGAACTACTTCAGAATGTTCAACAAGCTTGCTGGTATGACAGGTACTGCAAAAACAGAAGAAGAAGAATTTAAGGATATCTACAACATGGACGTTGTAACTATCCCTACAAATAAAGAAGTAAAGCGTATCGACCACAATGACGTGGTATACCTCACAGAAGTTGCAAAGTTTAAGGCGATGGTAGAAGAAATCGTCGAAATCCATGCAACTGGCAGACCTGTGCTGGTTGGTACTGTATCTATCGAAAAGTCAGAACTTATCAGCGAACTCCTCAAGAGACGCGGTATAAAGCACAACGTGCTCAACGCAAAGCATCATGAGAGAGAAGCTGAAATCGTAGCAGAAGCAGGCCGTAAGGGTGCTGTTACTATCGCTACAAACATGGCTGGTAGAGGTACGGATATCATCCTGGGCGGTAACCCAGAGTTTGAGGCTAAAAAAGACATGCGCAAGCTGGGCTAT
>JAFYUX010000025.1 GCA_017549385.1 Bacillota bacterium | reverse complement strand
ATGAGGATTCTCCTGTAAAAGCAGCCAGAACAAAAAAGGATTCATCCATGATCAAGGCTATGTCCCTTGTAAAGGATGGTACTTGTGATGTAGTTATTTCTGCAGGTAATACAGGTGCACTTATGGCAGGTGCCCTTTTCAATCTGGGCAGGATAAAGGGAATCGACAGACCGGCTATCGGTATGACTTATCCTATTATAGGTGAGGGCGTTTCCTTTCTCGTGGACGCAGGTGCCAATGCTGAATGCAAGCCGAGAAATCTTCTCGAGTTTGCGCAGATGGGCAGCATTTACATGGAAAAGGTTTTAGGTATTAAAAATCCTACTGTTGGTCTTGTTAACATTGGTGTTGAAGAGACAAAGGGTACACCTTTACTCAGGGAAACTTATGGTCTTCTTAAAGAAAGCGGACTTAATTTTATCGGCAATGTAGAAGGCAGAGATATACCATTCGGTGCATCAGATGTACTTGTGTGTGACGGTTTTGTAGGCAATACAGTTCTCAAGCTTACTGAAGGTCTCGCTATGCGCATTATGGATCTTCTTAAGGATATGTTTACGTCTAACGTAAAGTCAAAGATGGGTGCATTTATGCTTTCAAGCCAGATTAAGGATCTCAAAAAGGTTATGGATTACTCCGAGTATGGTGGAGCTCCTATTCTCGGTGTCCGCGGAGCGGTCATCAAGATCCATGGTTCATCAAAGGCAAATGCAGTAAAGAGTGCTATTATCAAGAGCATTCCTTATGTTGAAAATAATGTTGTCGGCATCATAAGTGAAGCAGTAGAAAAACGTGAGGTGCCTGCAGAAAATGAACAGAACTGATGACAGAGAACTCTGTCGCGTATTAGGATATGAATTCAGCAACATCGGTCTGCTGGAAAATGCGTTGACACACAGTTCATATTGTTATGAAAACAAGCTCAAGTACAGTGCAAATAATGAAAGACTTGAGTTTCTTGGTGATGCCGTTTTTGATGCGGTTATTGCAGAGGAACTCTATCATCGTCTGTCTGAAAACGAAGAAGGGGATCTCAGCAAAATCAGAGCTTCCATCGTATGCGAACAGTCACTTTTGAGAAAGGCTGGGGATATCAATCTTACGTCTTATCTCAGACTGGGCCATGGCGAGGAGATGTCAGTAGGCAGTAGAAAACATAATTCTCTGGTGGCGGATGCTCTTGAGGCGACTATCGGGGCTATTTATCTTGATGGTGGCTGGGAGGCTGCAAAGGGTGTGGTGTTACATCTGTTTGAGGATATCATCCGGGATGCTCTTTTAGGCAAGCTGAGAAACGACTATAAGACAGCTCTTCAGGAACTCCTCCAGGCGAGAGGGGATTCTCATATTTCATATAAGATTGAGGGCGAAGAAGGCCCTGATCACGATAAAACTTTCTTTGCGGTGCTGCGCAACAACGGTGTCGTAATTGGAAGAGGTGCGGGAAGCACAAAAAAGCAGGCTGAACAGAATGCTGCCAGAGAAGCTCTCGAAAAGATGTACAGCTAGCTTAAGCAAGGAGTGAATATATTGTATTTTAAGAAAATGAGTCTGCATGGTTTTAAATCATTTGCGGATCCGGTAACTATAGAATTCGACAAAGGCATAACATGCGTGGTTGGTCCAAACGGTTCAGGGAAGAGTAATATTTCTGATGCTCTCAGATGGGTACTGGGCGAACAGAGTCCAAAGATGCTCCGTGGTGGCAAGATGGACGAAGTTATTTTTGCGGGTACTGATAAGAGAAAATCAAGAGGTATGGCTGAAGTTACTCTTGTAATGGATAACTCTGACGGAAATCTTCCTATCGATTTTGCAGAAGTATCTATTACAAGAAGAATGTACCGTTCTGGCGAAAGTGAGTATTATATCAACAATACTCAGTGCAGACTCAGAGATATCCGCGAGCTTATCATGGACACTGGTATTGGTGTTGACGGTTATTCTCTCATCGGTCAGGGCAAGATTGCAGAAATAATCAGCGGAAAGCCAGAGAGCAGAAGACAGATTTTCGAAGAAGCCGCAGGTATCGTAAAGTACAGAAGCAAAAAGGCCGAAACAGAAAGAAAGCTGGAGAGTACTACTCACAATCTGGAACGTGTAAACGACATCGTTACAGAGCTTGAAGACCGTATCGAACCTCTCCGTATCGATTCTGAAAAGGCTGCAAAGTATCTGGATCTCAGCAGCAGATATAAAGAAAACGAAATCAACGTTACTCTTAAAAATATCGAACAGAACGAAATTCAGAGTGTAGAACTCCAAAATGACATCGATGCTGCATCTGTTGTTATCAGCGGATACGAAGAGCAGAGAGCAAAACTGGAGTCGGAAATCAGAGAAAAGAAAGACCGCGTAGAAGAAATCGACAGAGAAGATTTCGAAGAACGTGACCGCATCATGAAGTTTACTTCAGAGATGAACGAACTTCGTAGCAAGGTTGCTCTGGGTAGAGAAAAAATCAATACTCTGGAATCAAATATAAAGGCTTATGGCGAAGAAAAACAGATTCTCGCTGAAAAGCTCGAAAAAGAAGAAAACAACAAGAGAGAACTGGAAACAAGACTTAAAACTCTTTCTCAGAACTCTCAAAATATCGAGTCTGACCTTGAAACTGTTACAAATGAACTTAAGGATGCAGAAAAAGAAGCTGCAGAAAATGATATCAAGTTTAACAGAGAAAGAGATCAGATCTACGAACTCAGCATGAAGTCTTCTTCTAAGGGAGCAGAGATAGCGGGTCTTATCCAGATGGGTGCATCCCTCAATCAGCGTTTAGAAGCTGTAAAGGATGTATCTGTTGATGATGAAGATTTTGCAGCAAAAGCATCCCTGGAGGCGGGT
>JAFYUX010000024.1 GCA_017549385.1 Bacillota bacterium | reverse complement strand
TCATACTCTCCTCAGCCTGACGGAAAATCTCAGTCAGCTTTACGGTATGAATAATCTCGCTGTTTATAATGTCCCTCAGCACGTTACCTGCACCTACCGACGGCAGCTGGTCAGCATCCCCTACCATGATAAGTCTGGCACCGGGAACGATAGCCTCAGTCAGCGCGTCCATAAGCAGAATATCCACCATGGACATTTCATCGATAATGATCACATCGTGATCGAGAGGGTCTTCTTCGGTTTTTCCGAAATTCATTGCGTCATCATCAGTTGAGTAATAGTACTCCAGAAGTCGATGAATAGTCACCGCCGGCTTGCCTGAAGTCTCAGTGATACGCTTTGCGGCTCTGCCGGTAGGAGCGGCGATAGCTACAGAAAAACCACTGCTTTCAAATACATTGATGATGGTATTGATGATAGTAGTCTTACCTGTACCCGGACCACCCGTAATAACGCAGACACCTTCCTGACCGCATGCGCGGACGGCTGTTTTCTGGTTTTCTGAAAGGATGATACCAGTCTCCCTTTCTGTACGTCTGATAAGATCATCTATCTCATTTTTTACTTTGCGCACATCTGCAGAGTGCAGAGCAAACAGTCTGCGGGCAACATTGTTTTCCGCCCTGTGATAAACGCTAGGATAAATCACTCGACGGCCGTCAATCTCCTCGATGCGGACAACATCGTCAAACACAAGCTGCTCAGCCATATCCCGAACATCTGCAGAAGACACATCAAGCATCTGCCCGGTCTCCTCACAGAAAGTCCCGAAAGGCACAAAAGTATTGCCCCCGGCGATGTAGCGCTGAAGCATAAATCTGATGCCACTGGTGAGTCTGAACTCAGAATCCCTTGCAATACCCAGCTTTTCTGCAATCTGGTCCGCCTGGCCAAAACCGATAGCCCTGATGTCAGTTATCAGTCTATATGGGTTTTCCATGACTGCACGGACAGTCTCAGAACCATAAATCTTGTACATCTTCATGGCATAAGAAGCAGAAATGCCGTAGCCCGAGAAGAACATTGAGACCTCTGCAAACTCTCTGTGGGCACGGTAACCTTCGCTGATGGATCTGGCTTTTGCCTGACCTATACCGCTAACCTCTAAAAGTCTGTCGGGATGTTTTTCTACAATCTCCAATGTCTCATCACCAAAACGGCTTACGATGGCTTCCGCCATCTTTGGGCCTACGCCCTTTATAATACCTGACGCTAAAAACTCTCTGATGCCAGCACGACTCTTTGGGATATCTTCGCTGCAGTTTACAAAAGAAAACTGTTCGCCGTATGAAGGGTGGTTTTTCCAGTTGCCAGTAAGAGTAAATGTCATACCACACTTAGCGGTAGGGATATTCCCTACCGCTATAAACTCTTCCATATTTTCGTCATCTTCCATGACGGCTACTGTGTAATAGTTTTCTTCGTTTCTGAAGATAATCTCAGCCAGTCGGCCTTTTTTCTCAATCATTGTGCTGCCTCAAGTATTGATATATGTGATTGCCGGAGCAATCGTCACAGCTGCTGATGCAACGTGTATTATTTTACAAAAGTAGGTTTGTAAACCTTTCTGTTTTCCAGAGTCCAGATTTTGTCTGAGAATTCTCCTGGTGGAACAGACTTAACTGCCTCTTCCATATCGAAAAGACGAGCATCGATAATGTCCAGATAGTGGAGTAACTCAGCTTCTGGGAACATAGGTCTCTTTGGGCTTCCGAAGTCGGGCTCATAATGATGTGACAGAATCATGTGCTCAAGCATGATAGCCTTTTCTTCTGGTACTCCAAGCTCTGTGGCAAGACGATCCATCATCTTTACCCCCTGAGCGATATGACCAAGGAGCTGACCTTCGAAAGAATAACCTGGTGAAATACCCCACTTGTTTGAAAGGATTTCGTTTATCTTTTCCATGTCGTGGATGATAACACCTGTGATAACCCAGTCACGGTCAAGGTTGTCATATACGAGACATGCCTTTTCACCCATACGGAGCATACGCTTCATGTGGTACAGGAGACCGCCAAGCTCTGCGTGATGGTTTTTAGAAGCTGCAGGATAGTACATAAGCTTTTCCTGATTGCGTTCTAAAAGTGCGAAGCATACCTTTTTGAGATCCTCATCCTTTACAGTACCTGCGATTTCAAGAATCTCAGAATACATATCCTCAGACTTTTCCGGAGCAGTCTTGATAAACTCTTCTACGTCAAAATCATCGTCTGGAAGAGCCTCTCTGAACTTTGTAATCTTGAGCTGTTTTTTGCCCTGCCATTCGCTTACAGAAGCTCTAACTTTGAGGATAATGTTTTCGTCATAAGAATTAATCAGGTCGATTTCAGACTCAGAAGCGTCCCATTTTTTTGCGCTTACGTCGCCTGTCTTGTCCCCGAGAATCATATCTATATAGTTTTTCTGGTTTGAGCCTGTCCTTACAGTGGTAGACTTGAGCAGAAAGAATTCGTCAAAATCTGTGCCTGGAACCAGGCCTTCTACGTACACTTTTTTCATTGCAAATTCCTCCTTTTGATAGTGCTTTTCTATATTTTTACATATATTTACAGTTTGGTCAATTTCGAAATTTCTTTATTACTAATTTCCCCATATTCCAACGTTCAATTTGGATTAATGACTTTTATTTTATCTAAAATCAGTATACAATATTTCTGTTAATTTAACATCAGATAATACAGGAGAAAATCATATGAGTAAAACAGGTTTTATCCGTACAGCTGCTGTTTCACCGGAGCTCCGCGTTGCAAACACAGTGTTTAATACAAACAAAATCATCGAACTGGCAAAAGAAGCTGCTGACGGCGGCGCAGGTATCATCCTCTTCCCAGAGCTTGCTATCTCTGCTTACACATGCGGCGATCTTTTCTACCAGGAACACTTATACCAGAAAAACTTAGAAGGTCTTAAAAAAATTATCGAGGCCTCAGAAGATATAAACGCAGTTATCATCGTAGGTTTCTACTACAGAACAGAAAACAATTTCTACAACTGTGCTGCAGTTATCCAGAACGGCAGACTCATGGGTATCGTACCTAAGATGTTCGTACCAAACAACAGAGAGTTTTACGAAGGAAGATGGTTCTCATCTGCCCTCCGTATCTCAAACGACACATCTTTCGTAAACATCTTCGGCGAAGACGTGCCCTTCGGTCACCTTATTTTCTGTGACGAAGAAAACGGTATCAACATCGGCGTAGAAATCTGCCACGACCTCTGGATGCCTATCTCTCCAGGCTCAAGACTCTGCCTCAACGGCGCCCACATTATCTTTAACCCATCTGCATCAAACGATACAGTAGGTAAAGCTTACTACAGACGTCAGCTCATCCGTAGACAGAGTAACGGCAGTGTGTGCGGTTATGTATATGCATCAGCAGGTGTTCATGAGTCAACTACAGATCTCGTATTCAGCGGCCACTGCCTTATCGCAGAATACGGTACAATCATCGGCGAAAACGAACGTTTCGAAAGAAACTCAAGCATAACTTACGGCGAAATCGATTACGAACGTATCAGATTTGAACGCGCTACAGACCACGGTTTTGAATCCTGCACATCAGCTTACACTGACAGAGGCGAAAACCAGTTTGTAGTGATGGAACCTTTCAGAGTTGTAACAGACGACGAAAAGCTCATCAGAACAATCGAAAAAAATCCGTTCATCCCTGCTGACGAAGCTTCACAGAAATCAAGATGCGAAGACATCTTTAAAATCCAGACTGCTGGGCTTGCAAAGCGTATCCAGCATACTGGCGCAAAGACAGTAACTATCGGTATTTCAGGTGGTCTCGATTCTACACTTGCACTTCTCGTTTGTGCAGAAACTATGAAGCTCTTAGGTAGAGACCCTAAGGATATCATCACTGTTACAATGCCAGGCTTTGGTACATCAGGCAGAACAAAATCAAATGCTGAAGTCATCATGGAATGCCTCGGAACAGATTCTCGCGAGATTCCTATCAGCGAAGCTGTTCTTCAGCACTTCGAGGCCATCGGCCACGATTCGTCAATTCATGACGTAACTTATGAAAACTGCCAGGCAAGAGAACGTACTCAGATTCTTATGGATCTTTCCGGCAAAGAAGGTGGCTTTGTAGTTGGTACAGGTGACCTTTCGGAGCTGGCTCTCGGCTGGTGCACATACAACGGTGACCATATGGCGATGTACGGCGTAAATGCCAGCATCCCAAAGACTCTCATCCAGATGGTAGTAAAATGGTTTGCAAACAACAGACTTGCTGGTCCAGATGAAGATGTAAACTACAGTTCAGACAATGCAGCGCTCAGAGCAGCACTTCTCGACATCGTAGATACTCCTATCTCACCAGAACTTCTTCCACCTGATGCAGAAGGCAACATTGCACAGAAAACAGAAGACCGCGTAGGACCATATATCCTCCACGACTTCTTCCTCTACTACACTCTCAGATTCTCTATGCAGCCTAAAAAGCTCCTCTATCT
>JAFYUX010000023.1 GCA_017549385.1 Bacillota bacterium | reverse complement strand
GTGGTTTTCGATGAAGCAGAAAACAGAATGCACACCATTAAAGCTGTAATGGTTGCCACAATAGGCTGACGGAGGTGATTTTTTGAATACAGATACAATAAATCCCCGGACAGGAAAACCTATACGCATAGTGGCAGCTCTTGGCGGCAATGCTCTGGAAGATAAAGAATTGCCACCAACTGCAGAATCACAACTGCTGGTTGCAAAAAAGACTGCAGAGCATCTTGCTGATATGAGCTGCCGTGGATATGAAATTGCAGTTGTACACGGTAACGGCCCGCAGATTGGTCGTATACTGCTGGCCAGCGAATATGCAAAGGACGTTACCGCACCTATGCCTTTTGATGTATGCGGCGCCATGAGCCAGGGATATATCGGTTATCATCTGCAGCAGGCCCTCAGCCAGGCGCTGTACAAGCGCAAGCGCTTTGTTCCAGTCGTAACAGTTATAACTCAGGTGGCTGTAGATCCAAAAGATCCAGCTTTTGAAAAGCCATCAAAACCTATCGGTCCTTTTTACTCGCTGGAAGAAGCGGAACGTCTCCAGAAAGAAAAGGGCTGGGGCCTGGTGGAAGACTCTGGCAGAGGTTGGCGCCGCGTCGTGCCGTCACCGAAGCCTCATACAATTATAGAAATCGGAACTATAAAAACTCTGTGGCACACCACTATAACAATTGCCTGCGGAGGTGGCGGTATTCCCGTAATAATACGGCCAGACAACACTCTTGAAGGTGTAGCCGCTGTCATAGATAAAGATCTGGCGGCAGAAAAGCTGGCAGAAGACATGGATGCCGATGTACTTCTGATTCTTACTGAAGTTGAAAAGGTTTATCTTAATTTCAACCAGCCGGATCAGAAGGCGCTGGACAATCTGACGACAGATCTTGCCCGCAAGTATATTGAAGAGGGGCATTTTCCGCCCGGCAGTATGCTTCCAAAGATGGAGGCTGCGGTTAAATTTGCATCGTCCCGACCTGGCAGAAAGTCTATCATCACCTCACTCTACGCAGCCTGCGATGCTCTTGCCGGAAAGACGGGTACTGTGATCTGCAGTGAGGAGGCTTTAGATGTCCAGATTTAAGTTAAAGCTGAAAATGCCCCAGGCTTTTACGATACTGGTAATCCTTATCGCTGTTATGGCGGTACTGACCTGGATTATCCCGGCAGGTCAGTACGACAGGATTACTACCAGTACCGGCGAAGAGCCGGTGGCTGGCTCGTATCATCTTGTGGAACGAGCCGGCCAGGGACCTGGCGATGTTCTACTGGCCCCCTTTGAAGGCTTCTACAACGCAGTAGACATCGCCGTCTTTATCCTGGTGGTAGGCTCCTTTCTCGGTATCATAAACAAAACCGGAGCCCTGAAGTCAGGTATATTCAACATCCTACGTATCATGAAAGGTCGAGAGAAACTCATGATACCAATCCTTATGAGCCTATTTGCTCTGGGAGGCACCACCTTTGGCATGTCGGAGGAAACCATAGCTTTTTATGCTCTTATCCTGCCTATCTTCATAACTGCAGGTTATGATGCCGTGACAGCGGTAGCTGTCATAATGCTTGGCGCAGGTATAGGTGTATTTGCTTCTACGGTAAACCCCTTTGCTACAGGTATAGCTGCAGGCTTCGCAGGAGTTTCCATCGGCGACGGTATACTGTTGCGACTGGCCATGTTTGCAGTCGGCCTTGCCATAACCATTATTTTTGTTATGCGATATGCCGAAAAGGTAAAAAAAGATCCTTCAAAATCTTTTGTGGCAGATTTATACCACGAAAACAAAAAAGCCTTTGCCAACAACAATGAAGAAGCCCCAGCCCTCACGGGCAGACGAAAGCTAGTGCTGACACTTTTTGCAATAACTTTTATCGTTATGATTTACTCAGTTATTCCATTTGGAGATATGGGAATCCGGGGTATACCATCCCTGAACTGGTGGTTCCCGGAACTGTCGGCACTGTTTCTTGCCATGGGTGTACTGACAGGAATAGTCTACGGACTAAAAGAAACGGAAATTATCGATGGCATTGTAGTTGGTGCAGCGGATCTGCTGGGAGTAGCTTTCATCATAGGCATATCTCGAGGTATCACAGTTATCATGAATAACGGAATTATCACAGATACTATTCTCTACTATGGAGAAACGCTCCTTTCCGGACTGCACTCAGGTATATTTATACTGCTAAATTACTTGGTGTTTATCCCACTTTCAGTACTGATACCATCATCCTCCGGCCTTGCAACCCTAGCTATGCCTGTACTGGCCCCTCTTGCAGACTTTGCAAATGTAGGGCGCTCTCTGGTTATAACTGCCTTTCAGTCAGCCAGCGGTATAGTAAATCTCATTACTCCAACAAGTGCAGTAGTAATGGGCGGTCTTGCCATAGGTCATGTACCTTACGGTAGGTGGATCAGATTCGTCTGGAAATATCTCATCATAATTGCTTTAATAGCAGGGCTCATGCTTGTACTCGCTGCAATATAAAAAAAGACCAGGTCTCAGCCTGGTCCTTTTGCTATTTATATCTTTTTGATTTTGTTCTTAATTTTAATAAAAAAAGACCTCCTCTCGAGAGAGGAGGTCTAAAGTTATCGTTTAAATGCGTTAGAACTAGATTCCAATTAGAATGTTCTTCTTGGGTCAGCCTTAACGTATTCTGGATACCATTCGTACCAAGTTCTGTCGTGAGCCTTGTCGAGACCTGGGTAAGAAGCAGCTACTAACTTAGCAGCGCCTGTCTTTCTGTTATCAACAGTGATAACATCGCCAGCAGCCTTGAGTTCAGCGATGAGTTCCTGAACCTTATCAGCGTCAGCGTCCATGTACATCATGATATCTTCTGGCATCATGTGGAGACCTGGGTTGATGAGGTAGTTTTCAGCGAGGATAGCGAGGAGGTTTTCAGCAGTAGCTTCAACCTTAGCTTCAACTGGCTTGTATGTAGGAACTGGAACTCTGAGCTTTGGATCGAGTACTCTTCTTGGCATTACAGCGTCTTCGCCGAGCTTCTTCTTGCCCTGACCGTAAACTGTAAGTCTGCAAGCTTCAACTGTACCACCTGCGATGTGGTCAGCCTTACCGAGTTCGAACCAGTTCTGGATTGGGTAGAATCTGTTGATACCGTCACCAGCCATGATCTGAGATGCATCATCACCAGACTGGAGAGCGAGGCCAGCAGCGAGGCCCTTAACAGCAGAAGCGTCGATAGTAACGTCCATGCCGAGGTCCCACTTGTAAGCTGTTACGAATACAGAGTCTCTGAGGATCTTAGCTCTCATGATGATGTTAGCGATCTTTTCCTGAACGATAGGCTGATCGATAACTGCCTTACCGAACTGTACTCTTCTTGCTGGGTAGTCGAAGATGTACTGGATCATACCTCTGTGGAGACCAGACATTGTAGCAGCGATGTTAGTTCTTTCGAAGTTGAGACCGCCCATGAGGATAGCCCAACCTTCACCTTCTTCACCGAGTCTGTCAGCTACAGGAACCTTAACGTCCTTGAGGTAGAGTGAACCGTTCTGTACGTTTTCGAAACCGAGGATTTCGTTGATCTTTTCAGAGTGGAAACCTTCGTCACCCTTGTGGATGATGAATGCAGAGAGGTGTCTGTGCTTCTTGATATCTACTGGATCGAAAGAAGTCTGAGCATAGATGAAGTATCTGTCAGCAACACCAGCAGCTACGATAAATCTCTTTCTACCGTTGAGAACATAGTAGTCGCCTTCTCTCTTAGCTACGAGAGACATACCAGATGCGTCTGTACCAGCTGTTACTTCTGTGATAGCTACAGCGCCGAGTTCGCCACCAGCGATAGGTGGGAGCATTCTCTTCTTCTGTTCTTCAGTACCATGTTCGTAAACCTGTCTGAGACCGCCGTTGAAGTTACCAACTACGATACGACCGATACCAGGGAATCTCTTCCAGCATTCTTCAGCTACGATACAAGAACCAGTAGCACCGAGACCTAAGCCGCCGTATTCTGCAGGAATAGCAGCACCAGTCATACCAGTTGCACCGATCTTTTCATAGAGTTCGAATGGGAATTCTCTAGTCCATCTGCTTACCATTTCTTCTTCTACTAATGTGTCGAGGAATGCAGCAGTCTTCTTCTGGAATTCTACCTGTTCTGGTGTCCACCATGGATAAGGTCCGAAATAAGCCATAATTTTACTCCTTTCGTCAACTAAATCTGTCTTTCAGATATGCGTTAACTTTAACAATAACTTTAAAATAATATGTTTCGACTTGCATCGAAACGTGAAATCAATGATCAAAAATACAAAATCATCGATTGTTGTCACATTAGAAGTATATCACCGAATTATATGTCAGTCAATTACTTTGACGATAATATAACAAGGTCATACATTAATTGTTATTTAATATAATTTCAGACTACTTCTTTTTCTTCTTCTTTTTCTTTTTCTG